>JAGBOK010000041.1 GCA_017633905.1 Eubacterium sp.
GCTCCAATTCGATCTGACCCTCCTGAAGCTTGGTCTCCTGCAAACAAAAAATATCCGCATCAAGTCCTTCAAACGCTTCCATAAAGTTTTTTCCCATACAGGCTCTGAGTCCGTTTACATTCCATGATATCAGCCTCACCGTAAATACCTCCGTTAATAAATATCATATTAGTTTACTATTCACAGCTGTCACTCCACACATGCGAAATTCCCGCACTCCACTCCGTTGCGTGCTCTACCGTCACTTCGTGACTGAATTTCTTATGTAGTGGAGTGACAGCCTTCAGCCTGATATATGTGTATATAGCTGCATGAATGCAAGCATTCGGCAGCTATATACACATATATCAGCCGTGAATAGTAACTATTTGTGCTTCATCTTAAGCTTTGGAAGCTTTGCTATCTTATGCATCTTTTTCATCTTATCCATCTTGCCCATCTTTTTAAGCTTCGGGAGCTTATCCATCTTCTTCATCCTGTTTTGATTCTTTGAACCGAATTTGAATTTTAGTCCCCATTTGCCCGGTCTTTTGGACTTGATCCTTATCATTCTGTTGCCCTTGCCGGTCTGTATCATCCACTTGCCTCTTTTTTTTGCATTCTTAAACTTCATCATAGCCATCAACCTCCTTATCTGTAAGCCCAGACTCTGTATCAGTCACCATATTTTCATCTTCATTATCATCTGATCTATAATTGGCAAAATCACTTATACTGCTAAACTGTTTTCTATCCTGATCAGAAGCATCACTATTTTTAACTTCTGTAGTATTCTTATTCTCAGTAGCTTTACTATCCAAACCGGCAGTCTCATCAGCAGTCTCTTCCAAAGCTTCTTCTTTCATAGATTTCCTAAGCATCAGATACTGCCTGATATCATATACCGCTATCCCTATCGCTATCAGTATCAGGGCAGCCCCTCCTGCGGCATATCCCCAGTGTATCCCCTTAACATACCACTGATATATCAGGTCGCCTCCCAGATAACAAACATACAAAACCACCGCGAGCCTGATCCAAAACCAGTTCTTGAAGCTCTCACTCACCCCGTTGTGATATCTCTCTTCTCCCTCGCTCTTTCTAAATAATCCCACTATATCTGTTCTCCTTATAAACTCGGGATCTGCTCTGCAGATCCCGAATCAATATGTTACGACAATGATCACTTGATGACTTTAAGGCTCTTCCTGTCAGCAAAAAGCGCGACAAACGCCAGGAAAATAACTCCCTTGATAAGCTGTCTTGTCTGTATCTCCATACCCATCATGGCAAGTCCGTTTTCCAGCACGAAATAAAGCAGCGAACCTATGATTATACACTCAAACCTCGCCTTTGCTCCACCGCTTATCGGCATACCTCCAAGCACCAATGCTATCAGTATCTGTGTTTCAAGCTGGTTTCCGCTGTTATAGGTCGCAGAGCCCGACTTGATAACATTGATAAATGCCGCATAACCCGTGATGGCGCCCGAGAGCACATAGATCAGAAACTTCAGTCTGTTGGTCTTTACACCCGAGAACTTTGCTGCTTTCTCGCCAGCGCCGATAGCCTTCAGATCCATTCCGAATCTGGTAAATCTAAAAAAGATAAATCCGACCGCAAGGATCACAATAGTTGATATCAGCTTCACGGCATCAGAATTGTACTTGACCATGGAAAGTCCGTTGACCGGTCCGTCAGCCGTAATATACTTGATGATCCCTCGCAAGAGAAACATCGTACATATCGTAACGATGAATGACTTGACCTTTCTGTTCACATAGAAAAATCCATTGAACGCTCCTACTGCCGCTCCTGCCAATATCCCTCCGATAAGAGCCACCGGCATCGGAGCCACATTGGACAGGGCGCAAATAACGATCGATGACATACCGAGTATCGAACCCTGAGAGAAATCAAGACCACCCATAGTCATGATAAAGAAAACTCCCATCGAGGATATCATCACCATATAAACCTGTGACAAGATCAGCTTGATCTGAGAGATCATCTTGCCGCCCGTCAATATGTTAAAAATGATAAATACCACGATCAGACCTATGAAAGGAAGGATGGCACGAATATTGATCTTGCTTAGTAAACTCACTTTTTCTTTTTCTACTGCTTGTTCCATTGTTATCCTCCTTTCCTTAGACCATCTTGGCGATCAGCGCATTCTCATCCATCGAAGCATCCCTGAGCAGCTCACCGTTGATCTCGCCGTCCTTCATGACGATGATCCTGTCACACATACCGATCAGCTCCATCAGCTCCTCTGAGATCATCAGAATCGATTTGCCTTCCTTGCGCATCTTGTCCATAAGCTGATAAATATCCTGTTTGACCTTGATATCAATACCGCGCGTCGGCGAATCAAGCACCAGAATATCGGAATCCTTGCCGATCCACCTCGCAAGCACTACCTTCTGCTTGTTACCGCCGGAGAGCTCTGAGACAAACTGTGAGACTCCCTGCATCTTTACTGACATTTCGGAAGCAAACTTGTTTGCAAATTCCTTGTTCTTTTTATCACTGAGGAACTTCATGCCGTTTGCAAGCTCCGGAAGTGACGGCAGACAGATGTTGTCGCCTATACTCTGGTTCATGACGACTGACTCGTTGTCCCTGTCCTTGGACGTATAAGCCATGCTGTGATCGATCGCCTTCGGGATAGAGTTGATCTCAGTCCCGTCAGCAAGTGTCACACTTCCCGTTCTGTCATAGGAAGCACCAAACACTGCCTTTCCGACCTCATGCATCCCGGACTCGGATAATCCTCCAAAGCCGAGTATCTCGCCCTTGTGCAGTTCAAAGCTTATATTGTTGATCAGCCCCGGCACCGATACATTTTTTACTCTGAGAACGACTTCATCAGAAATCTTCTCTCCGTAATCAGCCCTGTAATAATCACCTGTTACCTCACGACCGACCATAAGCTTCTTTAAGTCATCCTCTGTCACGTCAGCACTCTTGACGGTATCGATATAGACACCGTCTCTGAGGATCGTGATAGTATCCGACTTGTCAATGATCTCCGGCAGGTCATGCGAGATAAATATAACGGTGTTGCCCTCCTCGCGGATGCGGTTCATATGCTTGTAGAGTTCCTCACGACCCTCCTGTGAAAGCGCGGTCGTCGTCTCATCGATAACTACTATTTTAGGATCAAAGTAGGTAGCCTTTACTATCTCTACGAGCTTTCTCTCCTCAAAATTGTAGTCATCTATCATGGTGCCAGCATTGATATTATTAAAGCCGTATTTTTTAAGCAGCTCATTGGCACGTCTGTTCATGGCATTTTTGTTTTTGATACCGAACTTGACAAACTGATCCTCATGACCAAGGAATATATTCTCGGCAACAGTCAGTCCGTCAAGGGTTCCTAACTCCTGTACGATGATCGATATTCCCAGATCATTTGCTTCTACCTGGTTCTTGGCATGTACCTCTTTGCCATCGAGAATAAAAGTTCCGCTCTCCTCGGTGTAGATACCGGATAAAATATTGGTAAGTGTTGATTTTCCCGATCCGTTCTCTCCGATCAGGGCATGCACCTCACCCTTGTTTATGTTGAATGACACATTTTGTAATGCCTTCGTAATACCGAAGGTCTTACTTACATTTTTTACTTGTAATCTAACTTCACTCATAAGTAAATACCTCCTGTATTATTTGACGATCTCGTCTTTTGCGACCTTGGTCGTAAGCGCAACCACGATAAGAAGTGCGACACCAAGTATCACGTCCTTCATTGCAGTCGGCGCACCGAGTGCTACGAATCCGAAATAAACTATCTGGAACAAAAACTCTCCAATGATGATCGCCTGGATGGGGATCCCGTATTTTCTGAATGCGAGACCTAAAAAGCATCCCATCGTGGGCGGGAAGTTGCGCCCCATTGACTCCATTCCGGTCGAAGCTAACATCGAACCGCCGTAGCTGATGGAAAGCACTGCCATGATACCAAAGAAGGTACCGCTTATCACAAATGCCAAAACCTTGTACTTGTTGACATTGATACCCATATTCTTGGCTACAAACTCATCACTTCCTATAGCGTAGGTATAGGTTCCGATCTTGGTATAATTGAGCAAGAGCCACGCTATTACGAAAGCAAGCACTGCAACTATAAGGTTCCACGGCATACTTCCGAAAGCCTTTAGTGAGTCCGTAAGTCTCGGCGCATCAGCTCCGGCAATAAATGTTGCGACAGCCTCATAGATGAGCGCAAGACCTACCGTTACTATCATTGATGGTATGCGAAGCTTAACGTACAAGATCCCGTTGATGGCTCCGATGATGCATCCGCAGATGATACATCCGAGAATAAGTCCCGGATATCCCATCCCCGCGCGGGTAGCAAGCACGCATCCAACGATAGCAGATGTCATGATATTGGCTCCGATAGAGAAGTCAAACATTCCCATGACCATAACAAAATAGAAACCGACCGCACCGGTCGCCTCCAACAACCCCGCTTCGAAATACTTAACCAGATCCGAGGCAGAGCCAAAACTATCCGGCGCAAGTATCTTGAATATCACCCACGCCACGATACACAATCCTATCAGGATCACATATCCAAAAAGCATACCGGACATTTTTCTCTTTCCGGTCGTCTCTGCTACTGCTCCCATATTTCCTCCATAACATTTTTAGTCTTATGTTTTTTCCATTATGCATACATCACAAATACAAAGAGCCGACAGCGCCGTCCGGCACTATCGGCTTTAGTGTAGCACGCAGCGTCCGAAGCCAAGATGGTAGTTTAAATGTAAAATATGATTGAGACGCTACATTATTGTTATGCCGTCATATTTGTTGGACTTATTATTTGCCTGAACGAGCCTTTGCATCCTCGATAGACAGAGCAGCTGCCTTCTCTGAGAGTGCGGCAAAGTCAAGTCCTGCAAGCTCTTTGAGCTCATCATCGGTATACGGTGACTGCTGTACGAAGTACTTGTCATAGTCAGCATAAGCCTCAGGTGAGTCTACAAACAGGTACGGATAAAGGATCTCGTTGAAGTTGCCTGCAAAATCCTTGTAGTTACCCTTAACAGCATTGTAAACCATCATGAACGCGAACAGAGGATCACAGTAGTGACCGCCTGACTCTGCCGTGATGGAACCATCCTTCAGACGGGTCTCGAGGTCGTCACGGAAGTCTGTAGATACGACCTTGATATCTCCAACCTTGCCTGCACGCTCTACGGCAGAAAGTGTACCCTCGAGAGGCTCACCGCCGCCGCCTGCGGGAACAAGCGCGTCGAGATCAGCATTTGCACTCATAAGAGCCTCTGCTGCCTTTGAACCACCGTCAGATGTTGTACCTGCGTACTGCGGCTCAGTCAGCTCTGCCTGATCATCCGGATTTGCAGCGTTCCAGTCATCAACTGCCTTCTGATATCCTTCCCAGCGTCCGAGCCATGTAGCATCGCCCTGCTCCCAACCGATCATACCGATCTTGCGGCAGCCTCTGTCAAGAAGGATCTTGCCGAGCTTCTCGCCGTTGTCCGGCTCATTCTCGTGAACAGCACCTACATAATACTCTGAAGCCTTTGCAAGCTCATAGATGTCAGGTGAGTTCTGCTCTGAGATGATACGGAAGAACTGAGCAAGATAAACTCCGTTGTCGTTACATGTGTTGATCGCAGATGTCATCTCTGAATCTGCTGAGTTACAGATGATGATTCCCTGGCAGCCTGCCGCAGCCAAAGTCTCAACAGAAGCCGTAACCTTCTCGGAAACGTGTCCCTGATCCACATACTGAACCTCTACATCGCCAAGAGCAGCTGCTGCCTGGTCAATGATCTTCTTGCACTGTGAACCAAGTGAGTCAGTAGAACTCCAGATTGAAACACCGATCTTGATCTTGTCGCCTGACGATCCGGAATCTGCACTTCCACCACTACTATTTCCGCCGCTTTCTCCGCATCCTACGAGCATTGATGCTGCAAGCACCGCACACATAAAGATGCTGAGGATCTTCTTTGTTGCCTTTTTCATAATAAAGCAAACCTCCTTTTTGTTTTTTATATCACCAAGAAGATATAGAAAGAACATCTTCTATACCTCTAAAGAGATCAGATTCTCTTGAGATACTCACCGGTTCTCGTGTCGATCTGGATCCTGTCTCCCTGATTGACAAAAAGAGGAACCGCAACCTGGGCACCCGTCTCAACAGTTGCAGGCTTGGTAACATTTGTAGCCGTGTCTCCCTTGACACCGGGCTCTGTCTCAGTCACCTCGAGCTCTGCAAACATCGGCGGCTCAATCGCGAAAATATTGCCCTTGTAGGAAAGCATTTTTACATTGTCGTTTTCCTTGACAAACTTCATTGTGTCGCCAACAGCCTCTGTTGTGAGAGCGATCTGCTCATATGTCTCATTGTCCATAAAATTATACATCTCACCATCGTTGTAGAGATACTGCATCTCCTTCTTGTCGATATGAGCCTGGGGAAATTTCTCGGTAGGTCTGAAGGTCTTTTCAACCACACCGCCGTCAACTACATTTCTAAGCTTGGTTCTGACGAACGCTGCTCCCTTGCCCGGCTTTACATGCTGAAACTCGACTACCTGATATACGACTCCCTCGATCTCTACGGTAAGTCCGTTTCTGAATTCTCCTGCTGATATCATTTTGTATCCTCCTCGATTTCTTCAATAATTGCAACGAAAGATATTTTACATCATTTTTATAATAAATGCAAGCAAATTTTTGACATAATTGTTGTTTACGTTACACTCTTTCCCATATTTCAGCTGCGATCTCTCGAACACTCCTGTCATCCGTGGTCACGGTAATGTCGGCGGCATTCTCATATGCCGGGAGCCGTCCGTCCATGAGCTTCTTGATATATCCGACTTCCATGTGACCGTTTAACAGAGGTCTTGCATCGGAGCTTTTGACCCTCTCAAAAACAGTCTGCTCCGTGGCGCTTAGTAGCACTATGGTACCAAGGGCTCTCAGCTTGCGCACATTGATATCTTTTAAAACCGTTCCTCCTCCGCAGGAAACCACTGACCTGTCCATATTTCCGAGATCATCAATAATATCTGTCTCGATCTTACGAAAAACATCCTCTCCATCCTGTGAGAATATGTCAGAGATCTTCTTTCCGCATTTATTTTCGATCATAATATCAATATCCACCTTAGGAATATTGTATTTTTTGCTTAACACCTTTGCAACAGTCGATTTTCCGGTTCCCATGAAGCCGATCAGGATTATATGCTCAGGTTGTGAATAAATTTTATCAAACAGAGCCTTCATCTCAGATATGCTTCTCTGCCCGGGAGCGGATGATCTCCCGATGACGGCAAAGCTGACACATGATCCGTACAGACCTCCGTACAGCCTCGTGACCGCCCCATCCTCTCCCATTGCCATAGTGATGACGGGGTGATCCGGATTTTCCTCATGAAACTCCCCCGTTGCTTCCAACATCACATCGGCATCAGAGGGGTCAAGAGCCATACACGCGATCTTGCTTACGTCAGCCCCCATATCCGCAGCCCTCTTCAGGATATCTTTTACAAAAGCTTTGTCCGGCATTTTTTCAAAGTCATGATAGGAGCCGATCAGCTTTATTTTTTTTTCACGGGCTGCTCCGATGAGCTCTAATATGTCATTTGGCTCATCTTTTTCAGGCGATTTTCCCGATAAGCTCTCGGAGTTATTTGATGCAGGCTCATCTGATGCACTGCCTGTTCTCATTATTTCTATATCTACATAGTCAGAAGCATCCTGCTCAATTATTTTATTTATCAGAGAAAAATAATCAAATCTTCTTCCATCTTCCTCACCGCCCTCATATATGGTTCTGAGTGTTGAGATCAGGGGGAGGCTGCCAAGTATCGTTTTTAACTCGGCGATCAGGGGGCAGACCTCATCCTCAGCCCCTTCAAAAAAATCTATCCTCCACTCTGCCATATCGGCACCGGAGTCTTTTATTTTTTTTACTTCACTTATAATAGAAATGCGTTCCTTTGCTGTTATCGGAACGCATATGGATTGTCTTTTTATTCTGTTTGCTGTCATATTATCCTTCCTTCTGTATCACGATCAGCTCCTTGACGGATGCCGAGAGATCGTTGACTCCCTTGTCCGTCACCTCTATGAGATCCTCGATCCTGACTCCGCCTACATTTTCCACATAGATCCCGGGTTCTACCGAGACGACCATCCCCGGGCGTATTACCGTCTTTTCCTTGCGGCTGAATCCCGGTGTCTCGTGTATTTTGAGCCCCACTGAATGTCCGAGGGAGTGTCCGAAATACTCTCCATAGCCCGCATCACTTATCACGTCTCTTGCGAGGGCATCTATCTCTGCTCCCGTCATGCCCGGGCGGAGCTTTTTAAGAGCGTTTAGCTGGGCATCCAAAACTATATCATATATTTTCCTGAGCTCAGAAGAAACCTCTCCAATAGCTACTGTCCTTGTCATATCAGAGCAGTATCCCTGATATATGCAGCCAAAATCAAGAGTCAAAAGCTCGCCATTTTTCAACAGCTTGTCTGTTGGTACTGCATGGGGCTTGGCTCCGTTTAGTCCGCTGGCGGCGATAGTGTCAAAGCTCAGCTTCTCCGCCCCCTCATCCTTCATATAAAATTCAAGCCTTGCCGCGACCTGACGTTCAGAGGTTTTATACACATCTAAGGGTGTCGGTATATGATATGCAAAAGCCTCTTCTCCGATGCGTCCGAGCTTCTCATGGCTCACGCCGAGATCCAGCATAAGCCTTGCATAAGCCCTGTCTCCGATCGCCTCTGCCTCTGCTATTCTTCTGATCTCCTCGGAGTTTTTGACTTGTCTTAATTCATCAAGTCTTCCCGCGAGCGGCTTGCATTTGACATACCTTGAGACCTTCTTCTCAAACTGTGAGAATCTGGCAACAGTCAGATATCTGTCCTCATAGCCGAGTGTTTTGACCGCAGGATCCTTTACCGCATCCATTATCGGTCTGTAATAGCCCTTTTTATCCCATAAAACAACCTCGCTCCAGGGGCTCTCCTCCCTGGCTGCGATATAGTATCTCGAATCTGTGACTATTATGCTTTTTTCCTTTGTA
>JAGBOK010000042.1 GCA_017633905.1 Eubacterium sp.
AGCTACACACGGCTTGTCCTCCAGCCTCTCACGGTCGAGCGCTCTCTCCATACGGGTAATATCATCCACTTCTATATATATCGGAACAACCTTGTCTTTTCCAAAGTAGTCCCTCAGCTTTTCATAGCCCTCTAATGTTGTGATCATGATGTGACCCGTAATATTTTTGATGCTATCGGTTTTACATGGTAAAGCGTCCTCCCGGTTCCCGGACACACCGTCGCATTCAGATGTGATCCCTCCGGCAGACTGTCCGAAAACTCGACTCACCGAATTATCACTCCCCACTTTTGCCGGAATTTTGCCGTCTTCGGTCGCCGATGCACCCACATCGACTCCCTCAGTCGACGAATTTCCGCCTAAAAGTGGGAAGCGATTCTTCGGCAAGGAGTTTCCGGACAGTCTGCCGGTGGTATCCACGGCTTTTATTTCATCCGAAAGCTGCTCATCATCAGCGGTAAAATAATACCAGTCGCCCTTTACAGTGTGATAGCATCTGCTCTCTATCACCCTGCCCGTCTTCTCCATGTCGCGCATCTTTTCTTCCGTGACAAAAATATAGGACTCTCCCGGCACCTCACCCTCTCTTATGGGTCTTGTCGTATACGGGATCACGGGGGCAAGACCGGGGTGTCTTTTCCTCAGCTCCCGATACAGGGTGTCCTTGCCCGTGGCACTCTTGCCCATGAGTATATACAGTTTATTCTTCATCTTCTCTCCTACCGGATAGTACACCTCATATTGTCACCGGTAACCATAGTCCGAATTCAAACCAAAAAAGCTACCTCAGCGCCAGCGCCGTCACTCGCTCCAGACTCTCGGGTGTATCAGCGATACTGGTCATCAGTATCGTGTGCGATTCCTCCACTCTCTCAGGCTCAACGCCGTTGCTTCTCAGGAGTGCTGCCGCCCTCTCGCCGTCTCCGTATATAACAAGCTTTGAGGGGTCCCTCCCCTTGCAATCAAGCAGTGTCATAATATCGTGGCGAGTGGACTTACTTCTCGCCTTGTCCGCCGCATCGTATATTTTTTTCAGCCTGTCATCAAATATCCTGAATGCCCTCTCTCCCTCTCTCTCCTGATAGCTCATGCACTGATCCATCGAAGCCATGAGAACGTAGGAGGGGGAGCTCGTGACAAACACATCATGCATGTGCATCACATCGGCATCACTTACCCTGTCGGAGCATCTGTGAAGAAGTGACGTCTGAGTCAGGGCGGGGAGAGTCTTGTGCATGCTCTCAATCACAAAATCGGCATCCTGATCTATAGCAGACACGGGCCATGACAGCTTGAGCCCTGATACCTTCGATGCGAGCTTCAGATGCGCGCCGTGAGCGGAATCGACTATCATCACCGCTCCGTAGGGATGCACTACATCAGCTATCGCCTGTATGTCGGAAACCACTCCCTCATAGGTCGGTGAGGTGATGACTATAGCCGCAGGCGTCCTGCCCGCTCTCGACAGATGGTGGAACAGCTCCTTCACATCCTCCGGTCTCACGGGTCCGGGAACTCTGGGGCTGCCTTCAAGATCAGGTCTTACCACCCTGACGGATTTGAGTCCCAAAAGCTCGACGGCATTGGGAACTGACCGGTGCGCGTTGGCATCGGTAACAATGACCTCACCTCTTTTGCATGATGCCGCTATCGCTATCATATTGGCAGAGGTGGAGCCGTTCAGACACAGGTATGTATCCTTTGTCCCATAGAATTCACGGCATCTGTTCATAAGCTCTCTGATCACACCCACGGGCTGGTGCAGATCATCCATCCCCTGCACCTCGGTGATATCGATCGCGTACGGATTTACCATATTGAATCTCGGATTTCTCTTGTGTCCGGGCATATGCATGGGGATGATGCCCCGCATAGCGTATTCCTGCAGTGACTCATAAAGACCCATGTATCATACCTCGCTCTCGTCTGTTCGTATCGCAGCCTGCGTATTTAGCATCCTTTTTCTCACTATCAGGTACAGGACAAAGGCAAAAATGCCTGTCGAAGCCCATGCTGCCGGATCTGCCGCGGCAGCCAGATAGTACGACCCCAGATACATGGACAGACCCGCAGTGGCAAGTCTTGCCGCAAGCTCCATAAAACCGAGCAGCATGGAGACAAAGCCATAGCCGCAGCCCTGCACCGTATGTCTGTAAACAAATATCATGCAAAGCCCGATATAAGTGACCACGCACATATAGATATACGGTCTTGCCCATTCAAGATAAGGAGTTATATCAACGCCCGACTCAAAAAATATCTGCATTAAATTGGGCAGGAGAGGTATGCAGATGGCACCCGCCGCAACGGAATAGACAAGGCTTATCTTCATGGCGTCCTTGGTTCCCTGATGGACACGTTCCAGATCCCTCTTGCCGAAGTTTTGTCCGGCGTAGGCGGTACAGGTCTGCCCTATCGACATCATACCGCTGGTCAGAAGGTTTTGCACCTTGCCCGCCGCGGTAAACCCTGTGACTGCCATAGAGCCAAACTGATTGACAGCCGTCTGCATTACCATGGTGCCTGATGCCGTGATCCCGAACTGCAATGCCATAGGCACTCCTATCCCGAGCTGCTTTCTCACACATTCCCTCTTGAAACGCCAGTTCCTGATACCGGGTTTTAGCACTGCTACTTTTTTATATATATAAACAATACAAATTATCGCGGACACAGCCTGTGAGATATTGGTCGCCCACGCGGCGCCCGATACTCCCATCTTGAACACAACGATAAAAACAAGATCAAGTATGATATTTAACGTAGCGGAGCATATCAGCGCTATGAGCGGAGTCCTGCTGTTTCCGATCGCTCTTAAAAAAGCCGAGAAAAGATTGAACCCGACGATGGAAAAAAGCCCCATGCAAATAGTTGATATATATGAATATGAATCATCATAGATATTTGCCGGAGTGTTCATGAGCGTAAGTATCGGATGCATGATGGATAACGTCAGTACCGTCATCACGACAAGAAGTATCACGGAGAGCATGATCCCGTTGGTAAAGGAATCTCTGGTGCCCTCATCATCACCCGCCCCGTACTTCTGGCTGGTAAGCACCGTAAAGCCGGATGCCATGCCGTTGCATATTCCCATTATGAGAAAAAAAATCGTTCCCGTCGCGCCCACCGCGGCGAGCGCATCAGGTCCCACATAGCGCCCGACTATGATAGTATCCACCATATTATACAACTGCTGAAAAACATTTCCAAATAAAAGGGGCACCATGAACTTAAGCATAAGCGTAAGCGGTCTGCCCTCTGTCATTCTTGATTCCATATTTATTCTCCCAAGCCCGCCAAGGCTCATCCGGCAGGTATTGCCTGTATTCCACTCCCGCGCTGAATTCTCATTTAAGCTCCGTGTATATCTTGTGACATACTATGCACACCGCTGCTATGCAGACTATATCAAACACTATCACAAGCGGTGCCAGATCCGCGAAAAAACCTACCTGCAGCAAAAAGATCGGAAGGAGACTAAGTATCTGAAGTATCACCGCAAACGGCACCATAAATCCCCTGAAGGCGATATACGGCGGTGCGGATGAGGGATCCTTTTTGATGACCTTTAAGGCTTCATCCGTCAGTATATCCTTTGGCTCATGGAGCCCACAGTAAATAAGCACGCCAAGAGCAATATGAAGACACATCGCGGCTATCTGTGAGACTCCGTCAAGTATTATCTGAAATGCCGGCTCAGCTGCCTGCAAAGCTATCACTGCTCTCTGTGACTCCCTGACGGCGGCATCCTCTATCGTTGACAGATATGCGTCTATCCCGCCGCTGTTTACCGTATATGCGATGGCAATATATGTGATGGTCGAAACACCGCCGTAGATCAGACAGTACAATCCCGCCTTTCCCATGGTCATAAAAAACATGTTTTCCTTCTCGATCCTGTCCCCCATGGTATACCGAAGCGCTATGTATGTAGATATCTGGATGAGCGTTCCGTTGACCACGGCGGCGTAAAGCGCCGAATATACCGGGTGAACATCCGCATCAAATAAAGGATCAAGTCCGAGCAGTACCAAAAAAAACATGTCAATGATATTGCGCCCGAGTATCACTATCAGAAGCGATACTCCCGTGCCGATAAAATACGAAGACAGCTTGGCTTTTTTGGTGCCAAGATAGAACACAAACATCAGTATCGGGATCAACAGACACATTACCAATGTGATCCACAGAGCTGTTATGGAAGACTGTGGGAAAAATACCGGCTCCATCATATATATCATCCTTTCATTATTTTACATAAGTTACTATTCACGTGAACATTTTATCCATTTTGCTATTTATTGTCAATATTTTCATTGCATTTTTTGGGATATTGTGGTATGATTCTGTGATATGATTATCTATATATAATAACAAGGAGTGATACAAAATGAAAAAATCAATCAAAAAAATCGTTTCCACGGGACTTGCAGTGGTCATGTGCATGGCTCTGTTCTCAGGCTGCGGCTCTGATAAGAGCGCTGATACGGGAGCTGATAACACGGCGGGTAATACCTCAGCCGAAAGCTCCGCGGATGGAAACGAAGGATCAGATAGTGCGGCAGGCGGAGCCCTGAAGGTGATCGAAGTCGATCTTTCAAGCGAAGAATACGCATTCGGAGTTGACAAGGACAAGCCCGAGCTCCTCACCCAGGTAAATGACTATATAGCAGAGATCATGAGCAACGGCGAATTTGACAGGATATGCAACAACTATTTCGGCGACGGCGAGCCGGTGGCAGTATCAAGCGCCGAGCCTGACGGATCTGATAACCAGCTTGTCGTTGCGACCAATGCAGGATTTGAGCCGTTTGAATATACCAAAGGAGATAAGTATCTTGGCATTGATATGGAGATCGCAGACGGTCTTGCAAAAAAGCTTGGCAAGGAACTTGTCATCCAGAACATGGACTTTGATGCCGTGTGTCTCTCTATCGGACAGCACAAATGCGATATAGCAATGTCAGGTCTCACCGTCAAGGAGTCAAGAAAAAAATATGTAGAGTTCTCTGATCCCTACTACAACGCGTCACAGCGCATCATCGCAAGATCAGATGATACTGCCTTTGATGGCATGAACGATGCGGACGCCATCCATGGGGCTCTCATGGGTATGGACTCCTCAGTAAAGATCGGTGTGCAAAACGGTACAACAGGCAAGATGTACTGTGAGGGAGATGACGAGATGGGCTTTGAGAAGCTCCCCGTAACTGCTGTCGGATACAAGAACGGCTCTCTTGCATGTCAGGATCTGATCAACGGAAATATAAATTATGTGATAATCGACTCAGCTCCGGCGACCGCTATCACGGCAGCACTTAACAAAATGAATCAATAACATGTGTGGAGTTAAGCCGTGAATAATAACTGTCCATATATGTACTAAACAAGGAGTAACCCGTGAATAATTTCTCAGAAAAATGGGATCAGTTCGTAGATATTTTTGTAAACTACGGCGGTTCTGACATGGTATTGAAGGGTCTTTTGAACACTCTTCTCATCGCGGTGGCAGGTCTTTTCATCGGCATCATCATAGGAACACTGATCGGTGCCGTGAGAGTCGCACCCAAATACAAGCTTCTTCCAAGAATTCTAAACGGCTTTTGCAGCTTCTATGTGGGGCTGCTCAGGGGAACGCCGGTAGTTGTCCAGCTTCTTATTTTTTACTATGTACTGCTCCCTATACTCGATATCAAGATGTCATCCGTAAATGTCTCCATACTTGTATTCGGACTCAACTCAGGTGCCTATGTATCAGAGATCATGCGAAGCGGTATCCAGTCTGTGGATCCCGGACAGATGGAAGCAGGACGCGCCGTGGGACTCAGCTTTTCAACCACGATGCGGATGATCGTGATCCCCCAGGCAATCAAAAATATCCTGCCGACACTCGGCAACGAGTTCATAATGCTCATCAAGGACACCTCCGTTGTCAGCTTTGTCGGGGCTACGGATCTCTATACCGCATTTAACTACATAGGAACCAACAGCTATGAGTTCATGGTTCCCTATCTTGTGATGGCTGCCATATATATCGTGCTGGTCGTGATCATAAGCATCGGTATTCATTTCATGGAAAGGAGCCTGAAAAAAAGTGATAGACGTAATTGATCTTAAAAAAGAATACAAGGGCGTTATGGTTCTAAACGGTATAAACATCCATATAGACAAGGGTGACATCGTGGTCATCACGGGACCATCAGGCTCAGGCAAATCAACATTCCTAAGATGTCTCAACTGTATGGAGGATCCTGACGGCGGTCAGATCATATTTAACGGTGTCGATATATCCGACATGAGTGTTGATATCAACATCCACCGCCGCAAGATGGGGATGGTGTTTCAGCACTTCAACCTGTTCAATAATAAGAATGTTCTTGAAAATATTTCTCTTGCACCTATCTATGTGAGAACTCACGGCAAGGGCGTCCTTAATGATAACAATACAAATAAAGATAAAAAGCTGAATAAAAAAATGATCATTGCCGAGGAAAACGCAAGGGCGCTCGCCCTGCTGGAGCGGATCGGGCTTGAAGATCATGCCAAAAAATACCCCTCAACGCTCTCAGGCGGTCAGAAGCAGCGTGTAGCGATCGTAAGGGCTCTCGCCATGAACCCGGACGTGATCCTCTTTGATGAGCCGACATCTGCGCTTGATCCTGAGATGGTAGGAGAGGTTCTTGATCTCATGAAGGAGCTTGCAAGAGAGGGCATGACCATGATCATCGTGACTCATGAAATGGGCTTTGCAAAAGAAGTTGCCAACAGAGTCATATTTATCGACGAGGGACAAATCAAAGAGGATCGTCCGCCGGATGAGTTCTTTGGCGATCCTCACGATGAGAGGCTTAAAGAGTTTTTGTCCAAGGTATTAGTGTAATTCATAATTGCGATACAAAAGGAAGCGCCGATATTCTCAGCGCTTCCTTTTTTTCACACTGCCTCACGGGCGGATGTCAGCTAACGCTATCCCCACAGCGAGACTCTGTTCTCCGGGGCTACATACATGGCGTCACCCTCCTTCACATCATAGGCTCTGTAGAATTCATCTATCATGGATGCGACACCATTGGCTCTGGTTCTCGAAAACGGATGTTCATTTTCAAGCCTGCTCAAGATCGTATCGGGATCTACAAAGTCCTCATTTGTATTCATCCACTGCATCGGGGTAGAATCAAAGAAATCTCTCACAAGATCATCTCGTCCGGGATATTCTTTTTTAAGGATCTTCAGCGCGATCTCAGTACCGCCAAGGTCAGCCATAGCCTCCGTTATGACCACGTCACCACTCTGATAGTAAGCCGTATCCGTTTCCACGTCTCCTGTCTCCATGAGATTGTCATAATACTCACTCAAAAGCTTTACTTTTTTATTGTATTTCTCTCTGTCCGTCTGATCAAATATATTCTGAATGTTTCCGTCTTTGTTGAACAGAGTCCCGGAGTTGTCAAAGCCGTGTCCCATCTCGTGACCGATGGTCGTTGCAAGGAAGCTTATGTTGTGGACTCTCTTTGACACATCCTTTCCCGTAGGGTCATACTGAAACAAAACATCATGACCGATGCCCCCATGTAACAGATAGCAGGAATTCTCCGTAGACGAATAAAACGCATTGTTTATCCATGGACCGTCAGAAGACATTACACTGTTTGTCGGAGAGTACCATGCGACATGTCCGCCCACGGGTCCGAGAGTCAGCTTTTCAAGATCAGCAATATATTTTGCATACTTGATGATATTGTCACAGAAATTGGCTCCCTCTGCCGCAGTAGACAGATCCTGATCCATCTCTAATACCTCATACTCCTCATCAGACGGATACAGATTGTAGAATTTCATGGCATTTACCTTGTCAGTAAAATTCTTTTTGGTAAAATCCGAATAATCGGATGCGTTTATCGCATCAAGATAAGCCTGCCTGTAGTCTTCGGTAAGCGATATAAACGCCTCCTTGAATCCGGGTTCAAATACCTTTTTCGTAAACACATGGTCATAATCCCACGGGATCATCATATGAACATCCTTCAATACTCCATCAAAAAAAGTATCAATGAATTCCTCGCTTTTGGTCTCTGCTCCTCCATAGCCTCCCATTCCGTTGTCAAAAGTAAAATCCTGCAACAATCTTATTATATTTTTGTTGAATGAAAGACAATCTTTGACCGCACACAAAGTGGCAAGACCTTTGAGGGCATTCAAATTATCTTCGTTCTTAACTGCTTTATTAATGATCTCCAGTATCAGCGGATAATTGACGATAACTTCGGTATCATCTGTTATGCTATAGCCTTTTTTCTCCATCGCTTCAACGATCTTCAGCGCCGGGAATTCTTTTTTTACATCCTTTATCTGACAGACCAGATCATAGTCATCTTTTTTTACTTTCTTTAAAAGCTTAATTATAAACCGTGTAGTGTCACCGGCAACAGTCTTGTCATCGTATCCCATATATTTAAGTATCGAATAAAACAATTCGTCAAGATTGTCCGTACCGGTTTCTGTATACAAAACATTATCTGTTATAAATGTCTTGCCACTCAGCATCGGAGAATAATAGTCTCCCATTTCGACGACCTCATCGGGAGCAACGCCGGTGTTCATGACCTCTTCATATGTATCATAGTTTTTGGATGACTTTCCAAAGCCCGCAAGAGAATATATAGAATCAAAGCCCTCCACAGCCATATCCTGACATAAAGAAACGAGCTCATTCATTGTTTTGACGTTTTTGATCGGAGCTACTATCCTGTCACCAAGGATCTGCAGGAATCTGCTTTGTTCAGCCGGATCCTTCAGTGCCTCAGCCGTCGACAGCATGGATGAGAGAGCGTCCTCCGCGGTATTATCCGTCTGTTTTCCAATTGTCGTATACTCTGCCCTGATCTCCTCCAGTGTATCCTCTGCCTCATAATCAGGAAATGACAGATAGTCAAAGCTTACGGAGCCGTCCTCGGATATGAATCTTTGTTTGTCCTCCTCTGTCCAACCCTTCATCTGGGCATCTATGAGCTTTGCTCTGGCACTCATATACAGATCATCGTTTACCGGCATAGACCTCTCATCAGCTACAACCCTGATACCGGCAGTCACAGACAATTTGGAACCATCTGTGGATGATATCGTGACCGTGGTCTCACCGACTTTTTTCGGGATGATAAGCCCCGCCTCGCCGATCTCTGCAACTGATGTATCCGCAACCTTAGTTTTTAGAACATCCCACAGATAAAAATCTCTTTTCAACTTTCTGTTGGAAATATACATGGGCTTGATGCCCTCGGTGCCGCGTAAATTGGTATAATCTGATTTCAGATATGTTGCAAATACATCTTTTTTCAGTTCCAACCCCTGAAGTATATTTTTATACTTATATGTTACTCTGGTCTTAAAGGTAAGGTTTGTTTTGCGGACTTTGTTTTTATATATATATTTGACCCTGACTCTGATCCCGGCTGCGCCCATGGACTTTGCGGTTACGATCCCTTTTTTATTTACCTTTGCAACCGTGGTGTCATTTGATCTGTATGTGATCTTTTTGATCTTAACACCCTTTGCTTTTTTGACCTTGATCCGAGTTTTGCCATAAGTCCTTTTGTTCTTGTTCTGTGTCACAACAAGGCTCGCTGTTTTTTTCTTCAGGGAAACCTTTGCTGATGCCGCTTCTGATGAATAGGACATATCAGCAGCAGGCAGCGCAGTCCCTGATAAAACGAGCCCAAACAGCGTCATAAACACGATCGTTTTCTTTGTTTTTTGGTAAATAGTTGTCATAGATTACCTCCTGTATTATGATTTAAAAAATAATTACTAAAAAACCACCCCGAGTATCCCTATTCCTATCAGTATAACACCGCCGAGTATCTGTGCATAATTACCGATCCTGATACCTATCTGTCTGCCGATGATGATACCCGCGATGCATATAAAAAAAGTGACTGCGCCGATCATAAGGGCGGATAAAAAAGCCTCAATATATGAGTATTCCGCGATAGTAAATCCGACAGAAAGAGCATCAATGGATGTCGCTACCCCCTGCAGCAAAAGTCTCCCTCCAAGACCTTCTGTGGCATCCACAGTCTTTTCATCTGATAAGGGACTATAGTCTGATGCCTGTAATGACACATCTTTTTTTATCCTGAGATCTGTTTTTGTTGTTTTAGTGCCTTCGATCAGCATCTTGATCCCTATAAATCCAAGCAGGAGCAGGGCGACCCACGGGAGAACACTTAAGAATGCCGGAAGAAGCTCCACCACTGTATGCACACATATGTATCCGATAACAGGCATCAGAAACTGAAATCCGGCAAAGCATCCTGCGATACGGAGCATCCCCCGGGATCCCATCCCCGGGTCTCTCATCCCGTCTGCCAGGGATACGGAAAAAGCATCCATGGCAAGCCCTACGCCAAGAAGCGCGGCAGTGGATATTAAAATAATTACGCTCAAATGCCTTTCTCCTTATATATGTTCTGACCTATCATCATAATTTTTAATGATCACACAAAATATCCGCATTCGTGAAACACATTGATCAGCATTTACTAGGTTTCACCCGAGCGCAACATCAAGTATCATCATGAGAGTGAAGCCAAGAGCAAACATCACGACTCCGACATTCGTATGCTTTCCCTCAGACATCTCGGGGATCAGCTCCTCGACGACCACATACATCATGGCTCCCGCCGCAAAGCTGAGCAGATACGGAAGTGCCGGCACTATCACGCTTGCAGCCGCTATGGTAACAAGAGCGCCCAAAGGCTCAACGGCACCCGAGAGCGCGCCTGCCATAAATGCCTTTCCTTTGCTCATACCCTCTGTTCTAAGAGGCATGGAGATGATCGCTCCCTCGGGAAAGTTCTGTATGGCAATACCAAGAGCCAGAGCAAGCGCCCCTCCTGCCGATATCTCAACAGAGCCGGAGAGAAAACCCGCGTATACGACACCGACTGCCATACCCTCCGGGATGTTGTGAAGCGTCACTGCCAAAACCATCATGGTAGTTCTTGACAGCGAGCTTTTCAGCCCCTCTGCCGTGTCCGCATACATATGAAGATGCGGGATAATACTGTCAAGCAAAAGCAGAAATAAGATCCCTATCCAAAAGCCGATGGCAGCAGGTATGAAGGAGAGCTTTCCCATGGACTCGGACTGCTCCATGGCAGGTATGATAAGACTCCATATGGACGCCGCTACCATCACACCGCTTGCAAATCCGGTCAGAGCCTTCTGCACTTTATCACTTAAGTTTTTTTTCATAAAAAACACCATGGCAGAACCAAGTGATGTTCCAATGAAGGGAATAATAACTCCCCAGAAAACCTTCATAGTGTTATCCATATTATATCCTTTGTATATCCTTTCCAAGACAAAATAACATTCACAGTATAACACATGTCCCATACATGGTCAAGAATCCTGTTGTCACTGTTCACACCATGCGCCAGCCGGAATGATATTTATTCTTGATCCTTGCTGCCGATTTTTTGCCCCAGCCGAGAGGGAATCCATCGACACAAACAAGAACATATCCGTCCTTTATATTATCTTCTTCTCCTGAAACGGTGATGGTCTCTCCCTTTAAATATCTGATCACTCTGCTGTCTGATGATGCCATATCAAGACAGTTTTTGTATTCATGTTTTTTTAATGACATTGCAAGAGCCTGTGAAGGCTCAAACCGTTTCTTTTTACACTCCCCAAGATACAGACCGTTTCTTAAAAATCTCAGCCCCGTAATTTTCCTAAGATCTTCATTCATGTAATAGAGCTTGGAATTTCCGGCTTCGATATTATTATCACTCCATTTGGATTCTAAATTATCGGCAAACTCGTGCCAGAGTGCTTTTTCTTCTTCTGAGATCTTTCCTGATGACCGGGAAGAGGCTGTATTATTACGGGAACGCTGATGACTCTGTGCGTCGTTTACTGCTGCCTCACTGTCAGATGAATCTGCTGCTCCGTCTTTTTTAAACAGCGCAAGAAAATGCCCCTCTCCCTCCATTTTGTGCGGAAAGATACGGACACATTTCTCCAGGCCGGCTTTTTTATCAGTTCTTCCGTGAGAAAAGCCCTCATATCCTTCAATATCCGCAAGATGAAGAGACGGATCAAGACTCAGTATATATTCAACAGTTCCCTCGTCCTCAACAGAAGAAAAGGTACAGGTCGAATACAAAAGCTCGCCTCCGGGAGCAAGCATGGAGAGAGCATGGCGGACTATATCCCTTTGGAGCCTGGCATATTTTTCCGGGGAATCAGGCGTCCATGCGCGTATCATGGACGGATCCTTTCTGAACATCCCCTCGCCGGAGCATGGCGCATCTATAAGTATTTTATCAAAATAACCGCAAAAAACCTCCGACAGCTTCTGCGGATATTCAGCAGTTATCAGAACACTTTTAACACCGAAAAGTTCAATATTTTTTTGAAGCGCCTTGGCGCGTGAAGCAGATATATCATTTGCAACCAATATCCCGTCCCCTGACCTGCCGTCTCCAGCCGTCATAAGTCTTGCGGCAAGCTCTGTTGCCTTGCCGCCAGGAGCTGCACACAGATCAAGTATCTTATCTCCGGGATCTATGTGAAGTCTTGATGCCGGTGTCATCGCGGATGGGTCCTGCAAATAATAAAGTCCCGCATAATAATACGGATGCAGGGCAGGCTGATAAGTATCCCCGTCATAAAAATATCCGTTGGATATATATGGTATTTTTCTTATCGGGAAGGGAGATATTTTCTCAAATTCTTCGGTAGATATTTTTGATATATTGACTCTTAATCCATACAAACGCGGCGATGAAAAAGATGAAAGATAATCATCAAGTTCATCACCGAGAAGCTGCTTCATTTCAGATATATATTCATCAGGCAGATCCATATAACACTCCCTCGATAATTCTTAAAACACCGTGATCTTGTTCCCCTCTACCTCCTTGCTGATGTAGAGGTTCTCATCTGCTCTTTTATAAAGTTCCGTAAATGATATGCTCTCGTCCTGGTGGAAGAACGCAGCACCGATACTGATGCATATACGGCGACCTTTAAGCTCCGGGATATCAATAGCATCTATGGTCGCAAACAGTCTCACGATGACATGCTCCAGTATCTCTTCATCAGTGATACCGGGTGCATATACGGCGAACTCATCACCGCCAAGTCTCATCACTATATCCTCATCACGAAAGCTCTTTCTGAGCGCGTCTGCTATGGCAATGATGACCTTGTCTCCGGCATCATGACCAAAAGTATCATTGATCGACTTGAATTTGTCTGCATCCATCAATAAAAATACACCCGCTGCCTTTGCCTCCAACGCAAGGCGTATCTCCTTTTCTCCGCCTCCCCTGTTGTAGAGCTTCGTCATGGCATCTGTCTGCGAGAGACGGATGAGGTGTTTTTTCTCTGCCTGCTGCAGGCGCCTGTTGTAGAATAAAAACAAAGAGAATACCACCATAAGTACAATAACTATTATAACGATCTGCCAGACACCCCTGAGCAGCATATCATCCCTGATATCACTGATCTTGTTGCTGATAGAGCTCTCCTGTATAGTCACCGAGAGCATCCAGTTGGTATCCTCTACCGGAGTATAATACATATAGCTCATGACACCGTTTCTGACATACGAAGTGAAGCCGCTCCTGCCACTGATGAAGTCACTCTCCACATCAGTATATGAACTGCTGCCTTGGGATTCGGCATTCTTTAGTACATTAAGGATATTCTCATCATCCTCATGTTCATCAGGATCGGCGGAGACAGTCATATTCTGACCATTTGAATAATAAACATCACAGATGGTCTCATTCTCCTCGGATTCATCCGTGATCTCCTCCAGCATACTGCCGATATCGACCTGTACAAAAACAAGTCTCAGCCTGATATCGGCAATTCTTGTATTGTCCAAGGGAACAGCCAGGATAAGCTCTTTTCTCGAACCGTAGAGATCTGCCGTATATATCGAAGGCGCGGTGATATCCTCTGTCAGAAATGAATATCTGCTCACTCCTGATATCGTGGAGTGCTCAGTGTACATCAGCTCATCCTCATCCACTACAGCCAGCTTGTCATAGCCGTAAGCCTCCTGTATCGACCCCATGTATTCCCTGAGTTCATCCTGGTTCTTTATATTTCCGTGATCATAAGAGCTGAACACCCTGTAAATATTCTGGGTGGTCTGGTTCAGCTTGTTGGATATAGTGACCGCTCTTCTCTCTCCGAGCTCTTTGAGATAGAATTCAGAGATGGAATGAATGGCATCATCAGAGCTGACTTCGGCAAGCTTTGTATTTCTTATCGATGTATAGAGAAGCACAACGGCTATCACGAGAATACAGAGTATCCCCAGTGTCACTCCGTTAAACAATCTTCTGAATAATCTTAGAAAAAAATTTTTAAGCTTTTTCACTATCATTTCAACTCCTGTCCATAGAGCTTGTACATCATCGCTTTGGCATCCTTTTGATATATGAGCGTGGTTTTTTCGTTGGTGAATTTCTGATATTCACTGCCGGGCTTTAGTCCGTCCGCGACCTTGACCGCGACCTGCATGGTATCAAACCCGATAGAGCAGCAGTCCTGAACTCCAAGGCAATATATCATTCCCTCATGAAGAAGTCTGAGCGCCCGCTCATCATGATCCATACCGACTATCGTGATCTTGTCCGTGAGTCTGTGGGAGATCACGGAATGAGCGGCACCTACAGGGTTTACCATGTTGCAGCAGATAATACCTGAGAGATCAGGCTCTTTTTCTATAAAACGATCCGCGATCTTCTCCGCGCGATCGGCTGATTCCCTGTCATAATCAACTCCAATGATCTTGACGTCTTTATATTTTTTTATGACATCCTTTGCTCCGGCAAGCCTCTCCTCATGGCAGGGCGCACCGGGATCTCCGACTATGATACCGATCTTTCCCTTGTATCCTATCCTGGCACACAGAGCCTCAGCCAGATCGGCTCCGTCCTGATAGTTGTGTGTGTTCCCCACATAGGCGATACGGTCACAGTTGTCACTTTCGGCAGTATCCGAGCTTGAAAAGGTAATGACCTTCTGACCGCCCTTCATTACCTGATTGATCACGGGAGCTATCACTGCGGAATCGGCTACATCGACTCCGATCACATCAAAGCCTCTTTTTGACGCAGACCTGATCCTCTGTGCCTGATCCTTCGCGTCGACGGCATTAGGCGCAAGATACTCATAATTGATCGTGATGCCTTTGTCCTCGAACTGCTCCGCGGCATCCTCCAACCCCATGGCGACCGCATCCCACCACGGGTGGACCAGCTTGTATGTAAAGTAAAAATTATATTCTGTTTTCTTTGGCACATAATCATCGAGCTCATGCTCAAATGAGACTGCGGAATTGACAAGGCTGTTCTCATATATGTCAGCACCCGCTGCGGCAGGGCTTGTCACACCTTCTGTCACCGTTTTTTCTTCTCCTGTGCAGCCTGTGATCACAAAGGTCATGAAAAAAACAAAAGCAACCCTTATCAAAACTCCTGTATGGCGGTTTGTAAATAGCCTGTTCAAATGCCCACCTCCAATATCACTCCATATAAGACAAAAACCTGTTGCCGTTTCTTTTAAAAAACTTCTCAAACTCTGTCCGGCTCACATTTCTGACGCCCATATCGGGATCGAATATAGTCAGGTCATTCAGTGTATAGCCTCCGATGACAACACCCTTGCCATCCACAGTCATGGCTATGACAGGTTTGTTGCTTGAAACAAAATATATCACCTGATCGAGCGTGCAGCCGCCAAGATTCAGCGGATACGGTATATACTGCTCCATCATCTCAAATGCCGTGAGGCCTGAGCTGCTCAGCTCCTCAGCCGATACATCCACATCGGATATGCGCGAGAGCACCATCGCAACACATGCGCCAAGACTTGTGACACTGCCCTTCGCCTTTATGATGGAGAGATCGCCGAGGTTGTTCTGGTTAAAGGCTCCGCTTCTCTCCCCCCCGACCTTGTGGTCGCCGGATATGACCACTCCCATCTGCTTGTCAGCTTCACTTATCGCCTGCTTTACATCCTCATATGACTTGGTGAAGCGCCCGTATGCGGATACATAATAATTCATAACATCAGGATTTTCAAGACGAACGGTGTGAGAGTTCGTGCTCACTGACTCGGATGCCCTTTCAAGCTTGATCTTGCCGGGCATGGTCAATG
>JAGBOK010000043.1 GCA_017633905.1 Eubacterium sp.
ACACTGATAGAATCACGCCCCATACCCGGAAGACAGTGGGAATACAGATTTTTTGTCGATGTTGACGGCAATCTTGACGATCCTGCCATCAAAAACGCACTGAGAGGCATACATGAGGAGGCTGCTTATTTCAGGATACTCGGCAACTATACATCTATATCTGCATAATGTAACATCTCGCCGGGACTTTTTATGTGTTTGACTCTGCCTAAGCTTCGCCTGTTTTTTCATCCTCACTAATACTTCACCAGTTCTTTTTCAACTACCTTCCACTCCTCATCAACCACGGCGTGCCTGATGCGCTCATATCTTGTCAGATGTATTCCGGATATCCTGTATTCGCTCATATCTGACATTATTTCAAGACAGGTATCGTAATCCTTGTTCTCTACCGCAACCTTCATTCTGTGATAGAATTCATTCAGATCCTTTTCAAGTATCAGAGGACGGTTGTGCATCACATCAGATGTATTGTCATCCACCTGCTGCAACCACTGCACCGCATTCTCTGATTTGGTATCAGACTCCGCAACAAGCACCGTCGCGGCTTCAAGCTGCTCCATCGGAGATGGCTCTATGACTCTCATGAGCGGAACTCTTATTTCCGGTGTTTCTGTCTCTGTCTCAGCCTTTTCTGCCGTGACCACACTCTCATCCCCGAGTGGCGTGGGCACATTCCCTGAAAATTCTACTTCCGGTGAGGGGTTCAATTCTTCCACTTTTTCTTCTTCCATGTCGGGAGTGAGAAGCTGTTCAGACTTTGCAGCCTCACTCATCCTCATCATGCGCTCCATCTCGGAGAGCTCTTCTTCATCCTCACTTTCATCCCCCGAAAAAACATAGGTCCTGCCGCTGCTTGCCTTTTCTTCTGACGTATCAGCTTCATACGACGGCATATCGCCTGAGACCGTGACTCCCCTGCCTGTCCATGAAACAGCCATAAGCACCGATACGACCGGTATCATGAGCGGAAGGCTTCCGATGCGAAGGATATTTCCGGCAATAAAAACCAAAACACTGATGATCATGGAGCATATCAGTCCGTTCTTCAGCCCCTGATCTATTTTCTCTATGAACCATATCGTTATGAAAAAAAGCACGACCGTATATATGAGCGGCATATATTTGATAAGTGCCGTGCCAAAGCCGTTTCTGAAAATAAATGAGAATAATAAAATGACCGGAACGGGGATATGTATCAGTATCCACTTTCCTCTGCTCAGCTTGTCAGACATCACCATTGATATCACCAGATCAAATGTCATATTGAGGACTCCTGCCGCCCCGGTAATATAAATAATAAAATAAAAAATACCCCATCCGCTAAGAGAATAGACCGCTATATTGGCAGGATCGGAAATAAGGGCGCGAAACACACCGTCACCGGCAATATGCATGACGGAAAAAAACAGCATCAAAGCATAGATCAGCTTTGTCCTGCCATCATTTTTTTCTATTGTATAAAAACCAGCCGCACTCATCAAAACCATGATAAGTCCAAAGACCGAAATCATTGCATCGCTAATCACTAACTATCCCCCTATTCTTTAACAGCGTGCTCAAAAAACAGCCGCCTCTGTTCAAGGTCATATCATTAAACCTAAGACAAATACTCTGTAAATCCCACTATCCTATCAGTCTGAAAAATTCATCCTTTAGCCTGTCATTGTCCAAAAAACACCCCTCAGCCCTGTAGGTAAAGGTCTTTGTCCCCGGCTTTCTGACACCTCTCATCGACATGCAAAGATGCTCTGCGCTCACTGCCACGATAACACCCTTTGGCGAGAGATATTTACAGATCGCTTCCGTGATCTCGCTCGTCATCTGCTCCTGTATCTGCGCTCTCTTTGCATATGTCTCGACTGTCCTTGCAAGCTTTGACAGACCGACTACTCTTCCATCAGGCACATAGCCTATTGAGACCGTTCCGAAAAAAGGAAGCAGATGATGTTCACAGACAGAATAAAAGGGTATATCTTTTTCAATTACGATATCTGATGTTTTAGAGGCAAAGGTCTTCTGCAGATGGACTTTTGCATCATCTGTATATCCTCCAAATATCTCCTCACACATACTTGAAATCCTATACGGAGTATCTGCAAGACCTTCTCTTTTGGGATCCTCTCCTATCCCTTCGAGGATGAGCCTTACACCCTCTTCTATCTTTTGTCTGTCCATGGATGCCTCCTTAATTCCATGAATTACTGTTTACAGAGCCTGATGGATATAATATCCGCATGCGTTATATAACAGCCGTAAACGGTAAATGTTCATATATGCTACACCAGCTCTGCCAGTTCATATATCAGTTTTTCCGTCTTGTCCCAGCCAAGACATGGATCGGTGATCGATTTGCCATAGATGCCCTCACCGATCTTTTGAGCGCCGTCCTCTATATAGCTTTCTATCATAAGACCTTTTACTATTTTTCTGATCTCATCGGAATGATTTCTTGAATATATGACATCCTTGGCTATTCTGATCTGCTGCATATAATCCTTGTCCGAATTTGAATGATTGGTATCGATTATAACAGCGGGATTTTGTATCTCTCTCTCCATATAGCTGTCATAGAGATGGATCAGATCCTCAAAATGATAATTGGGAATATTGCGTCCGAATTTGTCCACATATCCTCTCAATATGCTATGTACGAGAGGATTGCCTGTCGTCTGTACCTCCCAGCCCCTATAGACAAAGCGCTGCGGATTCTGCGCGGCAACTATGGAATTCATCATTACGGATATATCTCCCCCGGTTGGATTCTTCATGCCGGCAGGTATCCCAAGCCCCGATGCTACGAGACGATGTCCCTGATCCTCGACCGATCTTGCGCCTATCGCAACATAAGCCAAAAGATCAGACAAATATCTGTGATTCTCAGGATATAACATCTCCTCGGCACAGGTAAAGCCTGTTTGTTCGACAACATGTGTATGCATCTGCCTGATGGCGATGATACCGCCGAGAAGATCCTCTGCCGCCTCGGGATCAGGCTGATGGAGCATGCCCTTGTAGCCAAGTCCTACAGTCCTCGGCTTGTTCGTATAGACTCTGGGGATGATATAGAGCTTATCAATGACCTTGTCCCGTACCTTGGAAAGCCGCCCCATATAATCAAGCACAGCCTCCTCGTTGTCCGCGGAGCAGGGACCGATGATAAGCAAAAATCTCTCATCCTTTCCCTCAAAAATATCCCTGATCTCGGCGTCCCTTTTCTCCTTGATATTTCTGACTTCATCGTTCAGTGGGAATTTTTCTTTGATCTCCTGCGGTGTCGGCATCTGCCTGACAAACTCCATCTGCATTTCCATTTTTTATACTCTCTCCTTGATTTCCTATAAGATTTCCCCTGACATTGACCCAAATGGTGCGTGAGACTCAATGTCACCCCTATCATATATTTATATATTTCTATAAGGCTTTTTCATGACTCTAAACATAAATATTATCATATATGGGCTTTTTTGACAAGTCTATATTTCTCCTCATCGACAGACTGCCAAATATTACTATCCTACCGTGCTTACCGTTTTTTTTCATATCCTCTATACACATACCGATCGCTTCATCAATGTTTTCGGCAGTATGCGCGGACCGCTCCTGCTTACAGTCAGTTCCGAAGTTCCGCAGGCACTGTTTATTCCATTCATCCGCAAGAAGCTCTTCTGATAAGCCCCTGTCACCATCAGGCTTTACGGCAACAAAAAAATCAGCAAATCCCGTAACGGTTTTTACCATGTCGTGATAGTCTTTATCAGAGAATACGCCCATTATAGCATATATCCTCTCACCATGAAAAAAAGTATCTATATTGCCGCATAGAGCTCTCACACCGTCAGGATTGTGAGCCCCGTCATAAAGGATAAACGGCTCCTCACAAACTATCTCCATCCTGCCGGCAAGCCTCACCCTTTGTATGCCGGTTTTTATCACTTTATCATTGATCCTGTCAAATATTTTCGGGTATTTTTCCTTCAACGCATTAAGTGAGCGTATCGCTATCACCGCATTAAATATCTGGTGCTCACCGGCGAGCGTTATCTCATATTCCACATCATTAAAGCTAAAAACCGAGCCGTATATATCTGATTTTTTTATACTTACAAGCGACATATCTGCCGGATAGATTTCAGCTCCAACATACTTTGCTCTCTTTTTAATTATCCTATATACCTTATCCTCATCAGCACTATCCATGTCAGGCTTTGATGCCCTCTGACTGTCCGCTTTCGATAATATCTGCTTCTCCGGACATACTGTCACACTCTTGGGCTCTGATATACCCTGACTGTCCGCTTTTAATAATATCCGGTTCACCGGGCAGACCGTCACGCTGTCGGGCTTTATGATACCTGACTTTTCTTCGGCTATTTTTTCTATGGTATCTCCCAAAAACGCAGTGTGATCGATGTCAATATGGGTAAACACCGACATCATGCTCCGGTCTGTGACATTGGTCGCATCCATACCGCCGCCCATTCCGCATTCCACCACGGCAGCGTCCACATTTTTTTTATAAAAATACAGATACATAAGCGCTGTCTGCTTCTCAAATACCGACGGTTCGAGCCCGTCAATTTTTTTCATCCTGTCGACACAGGAGTCGAGCTCACCGATACATTCTTTGTATATGTCATCCTCATATATATTTTCATTTTGATAAAAAAAATCAGTTTCGCGATCAACTATCCTTATCATCTCCGAGGCATCCATCACGGCAGGCGATGAGAACCAACCTGTTACATAGCCTGCCCGTGCGAGAACAGATGTTATAAAAGCCCCGACAGAGCCCTTGCCGTTGGTTCCTGCTATGTGGATGATGCGGAGGTGCTTCTGCGGATCACCCAAATAAAAACAGAGCCTGAGAACACGCTGAAGCCCCGGCTTTATTTCATCCGGGGCAGCATTTCTCATAAGCTCTGTATTTTTTATCTTAGTATTCATATTATTTGATGGCTCGTACCCTGATGACCTCGGGGATAGCTTCAAGATCAGAGATCACC
>JAGBOK010000044.1 GCA_017633905.1 Eubacterium sp.
GCTCGGAGATGGTAAGTGCAAAGGGGATATATTATCACAACAAAAACACTGAGGAGCTTTTGGAAATCGGTGAAAATGAGCATCCGGTATCACTGCAGATATTTGGTTCGGATCCTGATATCATGGGGGAGATGGCTGCATATCTTGATGACAGAAGCCATGATATACTTGATATCAATATGGGCTGCCCGGTTCCGAAGGTTGTCAAAAACGGAGAGGGCTCAGCTCTTTTAAATGACATTCCTCTTGCGGAGCGCATCATAAAAAAAGTGACGGACGCAGTACACAAGCCTGTGACGGTAAAGCTGAGAAAAGGCTTTCATGACGGTGAGGAACAGGGAATAGAGCTTGCAAAGGCTGCCGAAAGCTCGGGAGCGGCAGCGGTTTGTGTACACGGGAGAACCAGAGATCAATACTACAGCGGTGCTGCGGATTGGGATTTTATCCGCAGGGTCAGAGAGAGCATATCGATACCGGTCATTGGGAACGGAGATATTTTCACGGCATCTGACGCACTGAAAATGATGGATGAGACAGGTTGTGACGGAGTTATGATCGGCAGGGCTGCCAGAGGCAATCCGTGGATTTTTTCTCAGGTAAAGGAGCTTATGCTCGAAGCATGCGGAGATAATACCATGGGCGGGGATCATGGAAATGCGGCTGATATAAATAAAAAAAGCATACGCCCCGGATTTGACGAGATAAAAGAAATGATATTAGAGCATGCAAGAGGTGAGATAAACAAGCTTGGAGAGCTGCGTGCCATGAAGATGATGAGGACACATTTCGCATGGTACACCGCGGGATATCCTGGCTCTGTCAGGCTGCGCAGGGAGATAAACACGGTAACAAAATACGCGGAGTTAGAGTATCTTCTAAATCATTTTTCATGCGGCGGAGGATGCTGATACATATATCAGCCATGAATAGTAACACTATATCAGTAATATGGGAGAAAAAATGTTCCGGATCGGAAATCGTGAATTTGACACGGAAGGTCATACTTATATAATGGGAATTCTGAATGTAACTCCGGATTCCTTCTATGACGGCGGCAGATATGCGGATGCAGATGCCGCTTGTTTTCGTGCAGAGCAGATGATAAGGGATGGAGCAGATATCATAGATATAGGCGGTGAATCGACAAGACCCGGATATGAGAGGGTATCTGAGGCTGAGGAGACAGACAGGGTAGTTCCCGTGATAGAAAAGCTGCGACAAAACTTTGATATCAGCATATCGATCGATACCTACAAGTATGCAGTGGCAAAGGAAGCGCTTGGGGCGGGCGCAGGGATGCTAAATTCGATATGGGGATTTAGGGATGATGTCAGGCTTGCGGAGCTTGCAGCCCGAACAGGCAGCTCAGTATGCCTTATGCACAACAGAAAAGAGCCTGTGAAGGATGACGGGAGCTTTATGCGAACAGTCATTGATGAGATACGCGCCGACATAGACGTTGCGTCAGAATACGGGATACAGAAAAACAAAATAATGATCGATCCCGGTGTAGGGTTTGGCAAGACCTATGAGCAGAATATACTTGTCATAAAAAACATAGCAGAGCTTGTACGGCTTGGATTTCCGGTTCTCATGGCGGCGTCAAACAAAAGTGTGATAGGGCTCACTCTTGATACGCCCGTGGATGAGAGAGAGGAGGGAACACTCGCGGTTTCCGTGTATTCAGCGATACAGGGGTGTGCCTTTGTTCGTGTCCACGATGTGAGAAAAAATGCCCTGGCTCTAAAAATGTATGATGCATTGAGAATATGACAAAATGTAGTTGCATTTTTTATCGATTTTGGTTATACTTATGAAAGCACTTCAAACAGTTTTTATCCAAAGAAGAAGCACTGTTTGGAAGGTGTTCGCAAGAAAGGAATCACAGATGAATGTAAAGAGAATTGCCCACAGAGGTCTGAGTGCATGGGCTCCGGAGAATACGGAGGTGTCATTCAGGCTTGCCACGGAGTGTGACTGTTATGGTATCGAATGTGATATATGGAGAACCGCAGACGGAGTATATGTTGTTTCCCATGACAGCTCAATGCGGAGAATGTATGGCATCAGAAAAGATGTTACGGAATGCACCTACGATGAGATCAAGGATCATGTTGTGACCGGAGGAAACGCGGCAGAGGAGTACCCGCCGCAGTATATGTGTACACTGCACAGATATCTGGGAGTTCTGTCAAAGTCAGATAAGATGGCGGTTGTTGAGCTCAAAGAGGAATTTGAGAACAGAGAGCTCAAAGAGATCATGGATATCGTGAATAAATATGATATGTATGAGAGGACTGTTTTTATAAGCGGTCATGCCAAATCGATCCTAAGACTCAGACATGATCTTTGTTTTCCGAAAGAGAGACTACAGTATGTACACGGGGCAAGATCGAGAGATGCATATGTGCCCGTGAATGAGGAACTCATCACCCATCTGATAAGGCACGGGATAGGACTTGATTCCAGACATACTCTTCTTCAGGAGAAGTATGTTGATATGATGCATGATGAGGGACTGTCCGTAAACGTATGGACCGTGAACTCCGTGAAGGAATATAAAAAAGTCACGGAAGAGCTTGGAGTCGATATGGTGACAATGAACGATGTCAGACTTGAGGTCTGAAGCATTTTGCATAAATAATAATGATAAGTAAGACCGATAGAGTAAGTATTATCGGCAGATAACAGGGGGATTTGAATATGAACATACTGAAACAGCTGAAATGGAGTGCGATCATTCTGGCGGTAGCTTATATAGTGCTGGGAGTTGTGTTTTTTATGTTTCCGAGTGAAACACGGACTGTTTTCTCATATATTCTGGCCATAGCTTTGATTGTATTTGGAATAGTAAATCTTATTCAGTATGCAAGACTTGATCAGACAGCACTTATCAACAGCTATGATCTTGTGATAGGGTTTTCAGCTATTATAGGAGGGATCCTGATTATTATCAATATAGAAAAATTCTCGAATTTGATCCTGATCGTGTTCGGATTCATGGTGTTAGTCAGTGGAGTTGTAAAGCTTCAGAGCTCAGTTAATCTGATGAGACTCAGGTCGGGCGCATGGCATATACCTTTTTCACTTGCGCTATTGAATATCGTGTTTGGAGTTATAATGCTGATAAACCCGTTTGCATTGGATGTTTTCTTCATCCTGCTTGGAATAGCTTTTATATACTGCGGGATCACGGACATCATTGTAACAGTCATGGTATCGGTAAGGATCAAGCACGTTACGGATCTGATCATGGCTCCAAATGCAAACGAAGGCGGCAACACCGCAAACTGATCAACTATAGGAGGAGATATGGGAGAGGGATTAGAGAAGGTCATCGTAATAGATTTCGGTGGCCAGTACAATCAGCTGATAGCGCGCAGAGTGCGCGAGTGCAACGTTTTTAGTGAGGTGTATCCAAATACCATAACTATCGATGAGATCAGAATGATAGCGCCGAAGGGGATCATATTTACAGGTGGACCAAACAGTGCTTATATCGAGAGTTCTCCGTCAATAACAACAGAGATATTTGATCTGGGGATCCCGATACTCGGTATCTGCTATGGAGCGCAGCTGATGACGCTGTTGCTCGGCGGAGCGATAGAGAAGGCGCCTATGAGGGAATACGGACGCACGGAGGTTTCGATCCAGCCCGGTTCGGTTCTTTTTCACGGAGTCAGTACCAGCACTATTGCATGGATGAGCCATACGGATTATATTACGGAGATACCTGAGGGCTTTTCTATAACAGCCACTACGAGGTCATGTCCTGTTGCCGCAATGGCAGACGCTTCGAGAAAGCTCTATGCAGTACAGTTTCACCCTGAGGTTTCACATACCGTCGAGGGTCAGAAAATGATAGAGAACTTTGTCTATCATGCCTGCGGATGCTCGGGTGATTGGAAGATGTCATCATTTACC
>JAGBOK010000045.1 GCA_017633905.1 Eubacterium sp.
CAAAACTCAGAGCGCCATTATTGACCAATTGCCCTGACATATTAAAACTCTCAGTAGACTTGAAACTGAAATTTCCGACATTAGCTTTATTAAAATCGTTTTTCCCGGACTCATTTCTGCCATGATGCCTTCTGTTTGACCTGTCATAGATGGCAAGTGTTATATCATCTTTATTCCTCACGGTCTTTGATGCGAAACCATAGGTATAATCACTGTCATCAAGATATCCGGGATGATAATCCTTGTGAGGTGTCATATCTCCGTCAAGCGCAAACGATGTAGGAACAAATATCCATCTTCTTTGATTGGTATTGTCAGTGACCTCTCCGTCTACAACAGAGTCCAGATCGTCTCTTGAAAAGACAAACGTTTTATTGAGATAATCAGAGGAGTTCACACCCATGGCTTCTTTTTCTTCATCGCTAAACTTATCAACGATATTACTGATCTGATTGTCATTGAGAAGATACATATCACCCATACCTGGCTTAACAGCAAGGATATAGCCACCCGCATGATCGATCTTGTACTCCCTGACATTTGATAAAACCGTTTTGGTAGTTGTCTCCCAGTTCATCGGATCAGACATGGTCTTGATGTTTACACCCTTGCTTTCAAAGAAGGGAGCAAATGTCTTCATCAGCTTTTCAAGAGCTGCGTTCCTCGCCCTGAGTTTGTTCATGGCAGAATCGCTCAGACTCTCGTTCGGATTGGTCGGTTCGGCAGCCTTCCAAGCCTCATCCTTCGCCTTGTAATCCGCGAAATACGAGGTAAAAGTGTCTATGTATTTTTTTCTGAACTGTACCTTCCAATAGTTCGATACTTCTTTCTTTGGACTTCCGGGAAGATAAGAAAAGGTTCCCTTTCCATCCTCTCCTCTTTGTTTCAGCTCATAGTGTCTGGTATTATATCCCGATCCTCTGCGGACTATACTCTGTGAAATATCATAAAAGTCAAAAATCTCACTGTCCTCATAATCAAGATAAGTGATATCCTGACCAAGCCCCGGCTTTAGCCAGTCAGCCTGGGAAAAATCCTTAAGATTATACTTGATGATCTCAGTCGTTTTGTTGATCTGGTTATTGCCGTTTTTATCGGTCAGCTGGTTGTATCCCAAAGAAACACCGCACAGAACATCCTTGATATAATTCTCGATATCAACCGCCGTCAGCTGATCAGTGGTTTTATTCGTCTCTGCGGCGACAAAGGCTATTAGATCCTGTGTATATTCTCTCTCAAATATTTCATTTTTATTTGATATCTCATGAAATGCCCACTTATTTTCTGCCCTGTCATTGGCTATTTCAGAGGCTGAGGGATTGGCCCCAAGCGACCTGATCACCTTGGTCGGAAGTATCTGAAGAAGATCATCTGTCGTTATGCTGATATTGTATATCTCATTGAAATTATATGTTCCGACCTTATCAGCACCCTCATTATTATACACATCAACCATCTGCAAAGTATCATTTGTAGAGGCTGTTTCATCCACCTCCTGACCGATTCCGAAAACATTAAACTTGCTCTGCAGAAAACGTCCAAACGTATCATTCAGAACATTGGTGATTTTATCATTTATAAAGCTATCATATGTATTTTTAAGGTTGGGATCATTATTCATCCTCTCAACGGTAAACGCACCATTGGTCAGACGGAAACTCTCACCATTTTTCTCTCTGAGCTGCTCCATCAAAGTGGCACTCAGATACCCCTCATCAAAACCAAGCCCTGTATCGTCACCGCCTCCGACAAAATACGGCATCTCCTGCATTCCCTTGTCAGGAACCACTTCAAGGACTACAAACGGATTGTCCTTGGAGCCTTTCTTTCCGATCGTGCTCGGGATCGAGATAGTGCCGTCCTCACCGTTAAATTCCCATCCCTTATAAAACGTGTTTGGAAGCTTGTCCTTTTGGTTGGAGCCCTCATCGGTCAGTATGACGCTCCCCTGACTTCCCTTGCCACGCACACTGACGGAAACACCTGTCTTTGATGCCTCATCTATGTAATTTGGTTCAACAGCGCTGTTATTATTGCGCGCACCAAAAACACTGTCTCTGAACAATATCAAAAATCCCGAAGTCAAAAACAATGTCAGTGCAAGAAACCCTGCAACAACCCGCTTTCCCCTTGATCTTAGCATACCAATCCCTCCTTAATTTCTCAGGAACACTTCCTTTGTGCTCAAAAAACGGGCGTCTCCGCTCTCATTTTTCATCTCAATGCTGAGTCTTAAACATCTGCCTCCAATTGCTGTACCACTGGCAGCACCATCTGTTATCGAATTATTCAAAAGCTCACAATCAAAGCCTATAATATCCTTGGCAAACACGGTCGATGCCGCTGATCCTGTCGACACCGAGCCCACCGAAGAAACAATAGACTTGACTACAGGCTGATCAATAGTATTGTCGTCATTATATATATCTTCAATTTTATCAGTCGGACAATTGGATCTTATAAAATTGATAACTCCCCTGTTCTCTATGGAACCGTCTTCAAGAGTCACTGTCTCTTCAATAGTGTATTTATAGAGATCAAATTCAACTGATACGGGTTTACCTTCTGAGTCTTTTTTTTCTTTGATGATATAAAGAGCCTTGTCAATATCATCCCAGAATACATCTGTTCCCTCCTGCAGATATGTGGTCATATGGATCAAAGCATCCTTGGTCTCGTTCTGCAGATTGACGGTATTCGTTGTTCTTCTCATACTATTGGCTGAATATGAGATCAGAAGTATGACACCGGACATAACAATTCCGACGATCGCAATAGCTATGATCATTTCAATAAGAGAAAAACCCTCTCTTTTTCTCATCTGATCATCCATCCGTCATACTCCTTTCTGATTTCAAAACACTCTATCATTCTGTTGGTTACTATTCACGGCAGTCACTATTGCTGTTCCATATAGTGAAGCCCCGTATCCATCGCAAGTATTACCTTGTAGTCAAGCCTTGCCCCGTTATAGATATAAAAAGTCTCCGGCGCCATCTTGTATGCACCGTCCTTTTTTTGTATCGAAACGGTAACATAAGTATCTCCCGTTATCTCAACATCAGAACCGGATATGTCAGCCTTTACCGTCATTGTAGAAGCCCCAAGCCGCTTATCCCCCGATGTATCAGTGGGTACGGTGAATGCCACTGCTCCACCCGATGCAGCCTCGCTGTAATTCGCGTAAAAGCCATCATCCGTTTTGTAGATATGCATATAATACGGTCCTTTGTGCGACTCCGTGAGAGCTTTCAGGTCTGTGAGAGAATCGTTGATCCCGCTTGCAAGCCCTCTTGTATCGGCATTACGAAGCAATGTAAGGCTGAGAGCTGCTCCACCGACAAAAACGGTCAAAATGGCAATAGCTATGATCAGCTCAACCAGAGAAAAACCGGCTCTGCTCAAATATCTCCTCTCTTTCACCTCATCACTTCCTTTCATCAATATGAGTTCTTCTCCCAGTTCAAATACTGGCAGCAATCCTCTGCGATCGTTGCATTGTGTGTCTCAGGCTCGGTAAGTCCGAACACACCCGAGAGCTTCTCATCAGATCTTGCATAATTAAGAAGCTTATCAACAAGAACCTGATCCGATTCAAGCTTTGATCTGGTTTGTACATCAATATTTCCGGTCTCAATTATAAGACCGGTGAAATCGCCCTTTACATACACGTCTCCATTTGCTATTATCAGACCCGAGCATCCGGAGCCGGGTATCGTAACATCCCCGTTGTTTATGATAAGGCACCTTCCCTTGCCATCGGCTCCGGGAGTACCGAGATATGTAGCGGATAACTCCAGATCACCCTCTGCCTGACTGCAATAGACCTTGGCTCCTGTCTGAGGCTCTGTAGTGCTCACGGTACCTATCGTCTGTATCTTGTCTACCCGTATCATTGTATCCTTGACAAGCTCAGGCTGTGTGCTTCTTGTGGATGTTGTCCTGTCAAGAAAAGTCTTTGCGCTCTTCACAAGTCTCATACTGGATGCATCACCGGCAGTAGTCAAATACTTCTGGAGATTCACATATCTGTATCCGATAGACTTTCCTTCATTCAAAAGAAGCGGCAGGGGATTTCCATCCCCATCGAAGTATGTTGCGGACTGAAATCCCGGTCCGCCCTCCGCATCAGTATTTCTGACGATGTTTCCGGCGATCATAAACAGAGAAGGAGACATTGTGATGCCACCATCATCAGATACGATATACGCCTTTGCTCTTGTATTCAGATCCTCGGGAGTAGCATCCCCGGGCTTATCCTCATCTATCTCATCTTCCTCTTCATATGATGATCCTGATATAAAATCTCCTCTGTAGAAAGCCTTGAAATATTCATTTGCAGCATTCTGATTCTTGAAATTCAGATATAAAAATACATAGCTCTCACTCTCACTGTTTGCCGCGGATTTATAGTTCCCCACAACCGGATGATTCTCATCGAGAAGAGACCAGAGCAGACCGCTCCTTCTCAGCTCCCTCATATTTATCAGGGAATCCGGGTTAAAGAAAGAACTGCCGTCCCAGCTTGCTTCCGTAGCCGTGACAGGATTGTGTCCGGCACTAACATATTTGTCAGGAACAAGATATGCTATCTGGTTACTCTTGACCGCAACTGACTCACCCATCATAATATCGTTGTATACCTGGGCTGATGTCCCCCTCTTGACAAAGGTTCTTCCGGCGAGCAACAGCATATCAAGATTATCAACGTCATCCAGATAGGTCATTGTCCCATCAGCCGCGCGCGTAAAATCAACATTGGTCAAAAGCCTTGTACCCAGACCATTCACAAGTATCGCACTGCTGTAATCAGACTGTGATTTTGCAGCCGTCTCACTGTCACCATTCTCTTCACTGTAGCTGTAGCCAAAATACTTGCCGCCCAGCGCAACAGTAGTTCCGGCGTCTCTGATATCAAGATCATTCTCTATATAGGCATTTGCCTTCATATTGAATATGGTGCCTTTTCCCGTATCAGGCGCAGGGGCGATCACCGAAGCGCTCGAGGGTGTCAGCAATATGTTTTTCAGGTAAATATCTCCGTTGGCAGACTCGGTCAGAGTCGGAACTCCTCCAATATTCGTGATCTCCTTTGCTCCTCTGATATATACATGTGATCCGGTCTTTGCTTCAAGTGAACCTCTGCTGATGAGAGTCTCACAATTAAAATGTGCTCCCATGTTGGGCTCAACAAGTATCGCGGATGAATCACCGATGATCTCACCGAGAGAATCCGTGGTTCCTACCCGTCCTCCCGTATAAATACTCCCGTCAAACTCTGCCCCATCAGCACTCATTGCAGGTAAACCTTCTGGATCAACGATAGCTTCGCTTATACCTGCGCCATCACCAACCCTGAGCCTTCCATCCGATATCAGGAGAAACTTGCTTGCCGCATCTAAAGTGTCATCCCCGTCAAACTTATAATCCGGTGCTGATAATTGTACATCCGTCTGTATTGTTGAACGGTATCCGGCATCATCAGTATGGTCGATCACAAGATTCTTGATGGTAAGAAAATAACCCTTGGATGCTGATTTGTATATTCCATATGAAAGATCCATGGACTCAGCAGGGATCTCGCCGCCTTCTCCGCCTGCCAGAGCCAGTTCAAGCATAGCCTTTGTCTTGACGGATTCAGGATGATTGGTAAGAGACCGAAGACTGTTGATGGAAAATGACTGTACCGCTCCTCCCGATACAGCAAGAGACGGGAACTGTGTCAGATCGTTGACCTTGCTCTCGTCCCACGTCCTTGTGATACCACCTGATACCGAGCCGCCTTCAAGCTGCATTATGATGCCGCTGATATAAAGCTGGGCAAACCTGTCCCTCATTGATATCGGCGAACCATCAGGCATGGTAAACACCGTACCGTAATTCTCGACTATCTCCTTGTAAGCCTCTGCGCCGGAATTGCCTGCATACTCCAATACACCTGCTCTGACCTCAGCCAAAACGCCCTCTGCGTCATACAGATTGTCATTGGAATTTCTGTCCATATAGACAGAGACCAGATATCTGGTAGATGCAGCCAGTATAATGACGCCGATCGCAACCATAAACGCAGTGGCAATAACCACCGTGATCAGAGTAGCGCCCTCACGTCCGGTATTCATTTTTTTCAGAAGCTTTTTCATGGCTTACTTCCTTTCCGTGTCCGGCAGACCGTCATACTGATTTCGTTGTAGATCCTCTCGCCTGAACCTCGCCTGTCTTGTTGCCTGTACCATCATCGTCATATATCTCTATAGTGACAAGAGCGATCCTTTTATCTTTTGACGTACTCATCAGACCGCTCCTTGACACGCCCTCGAGTATAACTCCGTCGTTTGAATAGTATTTTGTCTGTGTGGTATTGTAATTGTTTCCAGCGACCACCAGACGAAACTCCTTGGACGGATCAGCTATCATCGTGCCGCCTTCTGCAATCGTATATGTATTCTGCCTGATAAAACTGATAGAAACATCTTCAGCTCTATTGACTCCTCCGGACTCCATCATATCAGCCATGTCAACAAAAACATTCTGTGTGACGGTATCACCGGTGATCTCTCCTCCACCATAGTCCGGATAAAAAAGATAATAAATGTTCTTAAGCTTTGTTTTCTCTATCTTTTTACTCACTACCACGACCTCAGTCTCTTTGTAATTACCATCTATCGTCGCAGTAAATTTATACGAACCCTTGACGTTATAAACATCGTCAGAATATGTTGTCACGGAAATGATCAGCTGCCTGTTGATATTCTGTTTGATCATCTCGGGAGTGATGGCTCCGAAGGTCACACCGGAATCAGGCACATCACTATCAGTTGGCGCAGAACCGTTGAACTCGTAATAAAGATTGCTGACACCGATATTAAACGCATTGTTGCTCTCTGCGATCACTACTCCATCTTCTGAGTAAAGATCCTTGAAATGCGGGTTGTCATAAGCGTTGTACAAAGCAGATGGTCCCGAAGCCACGGGCGACGGGCCATATGCGCCGTAATCGATGGTGACCTCCGCTATATAATTGTTATTATTTACACTGATCGGTCTTGATATTGTGGTCTTGTCAGTTATTCCGGCAGCCACTCCCGATACGACCCAGCCTCTGCCCATATTGATGAGATCATTTTCTATATGCTCATAGCTCTTGACGGAATTGATCTCCTCAACAATGGACTGAGCCGCCATATCTGCCGCCTGTTCATACCGTCCCTGTGCGGAATGCACTGCGGAATTGGTAAAATACATAAGGATGGGAACAGAAAGTATTGCAAGTATAGCCACCGCAACGATGACCTCGATCAATGAGAAACCTTCTTTGGCTCCGGTATGTCTCTCCATCTGTTCCCACTTCCCTTCATTTTTATTACATATCATCACAAAATCATGCTCACTCGGAAGCCGTCTCGTCGGCATCTCCTTCCGTTTCGTCCGAATCACCCTCAGATGACTGCTCATCAGCCACATCAGTACTTATGATTACAGGCGTGCCTGCTTCCTGATATGTACGCCTGCTGTCTTTGGCTTTTTTCTCACCCGTTCCGAAGATATCCTCCGAACCGAGGGCGATCCCCGATGTATCAGGCTCAACATAAGCAATTCCGTTTCCGTTCATCGAATAGTAATTAACAGACATGGTACCGCTGAGCTTGCCGGTAGTGGTATCATACGACAAAGAAACCGGACCAACCGACATATGCTCGCTGTTATTTGATATCCAGTCAAGAGCATCGTAAACTTCACTCTTCTTTCCGATGATGGCAAGCTGGTAGGTCGCGTACTTTCCAATGATCTCGGAAATCGGAACCTTGGTCTCAGGTGAGGTCTCGGCAGCTGCCGTCGCGCCCTCTGCCGCCTCGGTATTCTCTGAGTTGACTGCCGAATCCATGGAAACGATCATCCCATGCTCCATAAACGTCATATCTTTTGCAGGCTGTATGGTAGTTACGCGCATACCCGTATCCACCATCATACGGTATATGTTATATATCGCCTTCTGCTCGGTCATTCTTGAGGGATATTCCGCAAAATACATATCCATCTCAGCCTCATGAGCATCGGATGTCTCTTCTAAAATAGCGATCTGAGCCTGCAGCCCCGAGAGACGGTTGACCTCCTGCTGAAGCTTTGAGGACTGAGCTTCAATAGATGATATCTCGTCAGAATTGGGCTGATATACGAAAAAATATACCAGTACGCATACCAGAAGCCCCGCTACAACAAATAATGCTTTTTTTGCTCCTTCAGACATCACTGATCGCCCCCTTCCGTAGTTTCTCCTTCGGGAGCCGCTTCAGTTCCCTCCTCAGTAGTTCCTTCTGTTGCTTCCGTTGTCTCTGCCGCAGCTGCCTCTGCAGCAACAGCCTCCTCTCCGAGACCTCTGAGCAGTGCCTCACTGAGACCCGCTGCGACAAGATCCCTGATCTTTAATTCATCAGCAATAAAGTCACAGGTAAGTGAATATGTGTATCTAAACTTGTTGTTTCCTACGGTCTGATCCTCGGATATCTGCTCGACCCATACATTTCTGATGATCGGTATTTTGTTGAGCTGTATGATCAGTGAAGGGATCGATAACAGTCTCTCATTTGATACCGCATTGATCACGATCTTTTTTCCATCCGAAGTCAGGGTGGATATCTTGAAGCTCTTCGGGCATGTCGCCTCAATATCGTCAAGCAGCGCGTGCAGATGATTGTTGTTCAAGTCTGTGGCGATCTTGACACCGTTGTATGTGACGTAATTTTGCTGTACCGCCATCAGCTCGTTGTACCTGGGTTCAACTCCCGCCATGGAGTTTACCTTTGCCTGCCACGAGTCCCTCTCGTCCTGTGCGGTAAACAGACTTAAATACGACCACATGGCTATCACTCCGGCAAATATCACAAGCAATCCGCATATGATGATCGGTCCGACCAAAGAACCCTTCTTGGCATCTCTTGCCGCCAGATCCTTCGGAACAAAATTTACCGGCGAGAAAACCGCACCCATACAGTTGAGGTACTGCAGCATGGACACAGATATCTCGACCTTTCTGTTGAACCTGACGCCCGCTATCTGTGTCGGCGTCGTGGTAGGTATTCCGAGCTCATTGCTGAGGAGCTCATGGATACCGACTATCGAGCATCCCCATCCTATCAGTGAAACATTCTCTATCGGAGCGCCTCTGTGCTGGGCATTGTAATACTCTACAACACGCACGATATTTCCTATAAGATAGTCACCGTTGTTGGTAACGGCAACTCTTTTTTGCATGGAAAAATCATCCCCTGCCCCCTCTATTCCGAGGTTCGGAAGAAGAACCTTTTGGGATGAGATCAGCTTGTATGCCTTGTCAAAGGTATCGCACCGAAATGCCGCCTCCTCCTGAATGGCATCGGTAAATACATTGACTCCGTACGGAACAACACGCTGCAGCAAAAGCTTGTCCTGATTTATGACATTTACAAGTGTTGAATCACGGTTGATCTGGATAGAAAGGGACGTCCCTGCCCCGACCTGTCTCTTCATGATCTGGAACACGGAGTTTCCGTCCGCTTCAAGAGCAACTATCTTGACTCCGATAGCATCAGCCAGTGTATAATATGAATTGATGAGATCGGTCGGCGCCGCAAATACCAGCACATCCTGTACAAGCTCCGAATCGTCGGCTGCCTCTACAGCGTCCGCATCCTTCTTGCTTTTTTTCTTTTTCTTTTTCTTCTTGTCATCATCCTCACCGGGTGTGGCATTCTCGGCTTCAAGGAGCTTATCAAACCCTTTTTCGGTGGCAAGCTTGGTTCCTTCACCGCCTACATAAGGCGTTCCCTGCAGTACATGAGAAAAAACATATTGATCAGTATCCACCGGGAAAAGATCTCCAACTCTCGCCTGTACAAGAGGTCCCATACGCTGCTTGTTGACTGCGGGCATAGTTGCCTCGCGGCTTGCAATCTTGGATGAAGGAATTACAAATATCGCCTCTTTGCAGCTGATATGCTTGTCCTTCATTGCCTTCATGATCATGCGGGCCAGATCAGTAACATCCATGATCTGTCCGTCCTGTACGCACCCCTCAGGCGTTGTCACTCGCATGCATCCGTAGATTGATGGATCGTCGTCCACATTCTCCATATGAACGATGTGAGTTGTTCTGGATCCTACACGGATCACTAAAACCTTCTTTGCCATAATGCTCCTCCGGTTGCTTTTTTATTAATTTAAAGGCCTGCAAGCCCCATATACCACTCATACATATCGGCACCCCACAGCAGACATATATAAATCGCTGCTGCCAGATACGGACCGAATGCAAATCTGCCTCTTTTTTTTGTTATGGCTATCTTGATCCCCTCGATAACAGCTCCTGCCACACATCCTATGATAATAGCAAAAAACACGCGGCTCAATCCCAGGCACATCCCTGCGCATGCCATAAGCTCTATATCACCGAGCCCCAGTCCGGATTTACCGGTAATGAACCTGAACGCAAACGCTATAATAAGAAGAAATGCACCGGCAGCCACTGCGCCAAACACATAGTCTGACCAGTTGTCAAGGTCAATGATCAGGTGGATCACCCCAACAAACAGGATAATAATATAAGTTCCCACGGGGATCAGCATCGTCCTGAAATCGATCACCGACAAAACGATCAAACACGATGTCACGATACACCAGAGTACACTCTCCAAGCTCCACCCGTTTATATAAAAAACAACAATATACAAAATCCCGTTCAGCGCTTCAATAACAGGATATTGAACTGATATTTTCTCACCGCAGTACCGGCATTTTCCACGCAGGAAAATCCAGCTGAACAGCGGGAACAGATCATACCACTTCAACCTGTGACCACACGCCATACAATGCGAATTGACCCTGACTATATTCTCATGCTTCGGGATACGGCAGATACAGACATTCAGAAAGCTTCCGATCACGATCCCGTATATAAACACAACAGGATAGAGAATGTACCAAAGCTCCGCGATCTCCGCCTCTATCATACCCGTTACCTCACGATCCTTTGTATCTGTCACTCCATCATGACATATACACCTATTCTGTTGAATTATACCTCTTATAATGTAAAAATGCAAGAATTTTCGTTAAATTTCGATAGAAAATCAGAATAATTCAGAAAAATTTTGATAAAAATAGCCAAATCTTCTCCTAATTGATTTTTGCCATAACCTTTACATAATCCTGCATCTTGTCACGCATGATCAGAAAACCCTTTTCAAGTTCATCAATTAAAAAACTGTGAGTGATGAGGATTTCAGGATCTATGCTGCCATTCTTTAGTCTGTCCATCACATACTGCCAGTCATCCGGTACAGGATCATACGACATCAATGAATCAGCGGGATCAAGCAGCTTCTGCCCTACCGTGTTATGATCGGCACGAAAGATCTGTCTGAGAGTAAATGAAGAATTCCATGTGCCTGACACCTTCAGCTGGTTTCTCAGGATCTTCCAGTATACATCTCTTGGCAGCGTCATATCAGAGGAGGGATTCCCGACCGTCACCACATGTGCACCGGGAGCCGCTGCCGACACTCCGTAAATAAGTGTTTCATTTTTACCTACGCACTCAAAGAAAACATCCGCACCGTCACAACGCTTCTCTATCCACTCACATACATTCTCAGATCTCGAATCACATATCCTGTCTTTGCCTACGCCAAGTCTTCCTGCCAGATCAAACTGAAAATCCTTGTTGCCTATGAGATAAATATCCTCAAAACCGGCATCAAGGAGAAACTGAACTATCAAAAGTCCTATAGTTCCCAGACCGCACACAACGATCCGAAGACCTTGCTTTTTTCCTGATATTTCTTCTGTATTCTCATATAACTCACACCCGGCTCCTGTATTTGAAGCTCTCTTGGGAAAAATATCTATTAAGCCTATCCTCATCGCATGCACCGCAACAGCCATGGGCTCTGCCATTGCAGCCGCCTCAAATGACACACCATCAGGGATCTCTATCAGATTATCAGCCGGGACACTCACATATTCAGCAAATGCCCCGTCTCTTCTGGAGCCCGTATAATCATAATTCCTGCACATCTCATAGTGACCGTTCCTGCACGGCTCACATTTTCTGCATGGGATCAATGGAAACACACTGACTCTCTTGCCTATGAGATCATCTGCTCTGCTATCATCTGCATCACCACCGGAAGCATCAGTACTCCCGCTCTTTAATACAACTCCGGCTCCAACCTTCTCCACCACACCCGAGAACTCATGCCCGGGGATCAGAGGCATCCTGTGGGCGCCTGTCTGATAGATCCTTGGAATATCAGAGCCGCAGACTCCTGCCGCCTTTACACGAACCAAAACCTCTCCCTCGCCGGGTTCCGGCATTTTTTTCTCCTCAAATCTGATATCTCCTATATCATGTAAAACCCATGCTTTCATGCAAGTCACCTCGATCAACTGTAATTTACTATGTATTTTCTTTTATCATCTCTATAAATCTCTCAAGATCAGCATCCGTTGTCACCTTGAAATTCGATTCATCTCCGGGGATCATCGCTACGTCAAGTCCCGCCATGACAGCAGGCTCCGTAGAACCGTTTATATTTAATATCCTGTCCGGCAGCAGAGCTCTCGTCGCCTCATAATAGGACTTTAGATAAAAAAGCTCCGGTGCCTGACCTGCGTAGAGAGTCCCCCTGTCAAGAAGCTCATCCACTCTTTTTCCTGACCTGCTGTAATATATGGTATCCTTCATCGGAAGCACCGGCATCACGCCGTCATGACCTGGCAGAGCCTCATAGATCCGGGCAAGCATCTCCTCAGTGAGAAATGGTCTCGCTGCATCATGGATAAGAACAGTATCATCATTAATCGGCTGACTCGCTCCGGTATTGCCTGCAACAGCCTGAATTCCACTCCTGATCAATGTCCTTCCGTTTTCTCCCATACCTGCCAGTATAGTCTCCATCCCGTTTAGGATCGATAACTGTCTGTTCTCACCGGGAGCCGCAAAGCCGGACAACTTATCAGCAATACCTATATCCTCACTGATCTCATCTCTCCACATCTCATCGCAAACGATATAAATACTGTCAATATACTCAGACCTCATCAGTGAAGCTATAGCATATGTGATCATCATATGTCCGGCAGATCCGCTACTATTAGAATCATCACCCGTGGAGTCTGAAATCTTCTCTGCTGCCCTGATATACTGCTTAGGTCTGTCACTGTTGATCCTTGTTCCTGTTCCGCCGGATAATAATATGGCGTGATTCATCTATATATCCTCCATTACTCACACTTCATCATCGTTACTATTCACGGCTGTAACTCGCATAATGCGGGATTCCCGCACTTCGCTACGCTCCGTGCTCTACTGCCGCTTCATAGCTTCAGAAATAACACCCCAGATATCAACTCCTATTTCAGATACATGCGAGCATGAACTGTCAGCATCTGATCCCATGTGATTCTCATGATGCTCTATCACTGTTGATCGATCATCATTCTCAGAAATCTCTCCTGCTTTTGACTCTTTCCCATTCTCCGAAGTCTCTCCTGCCTCAGATCGATCATCATTCTCCGGCTCTTCTACCGGAGTTCCCGGCGTCGCCCACATGACAGGCTTGCCCATTGACCTGCATCTGTTCATCAGTATTCCGGCATCTCCAAAAAAAGCATCACTTATACAGGCTGCCCTTTCTATATCTCCGGAATCATCAAAGATCCCGATATCTTCGTCCTTG
>JAGBOK010000046.1 GCA_017633905.1 Eubacterium sp.
AAGGGCGGTGTCGCTCTTACATCTGATGCCCTGAGAGCAAAAGCGCTGGAGGCTGATACAGGAAAAGAGGAATACAGCATCGGAACACTTCCCATCGTTTTCTGGAGTCTGACTGCCGGAATGGCAGTTGCTACGGTAGTTTCAACGGTGGTAGCACGTTCTCTTACCAAGTCAGCACAGACAATTGGTGTACAGATGGGACAAAAAATTGCAGATTTAAAAAACGAATTGGCTCGTCTATTAGGCTCAATAAATACCCTTAAACAAACTAAGGAGGTTGCTCAAAATGCAGGGATTAGTGTTGCATCAGCTTTAAAAACTAACCTCACTGCTCAAGCACGTGTGAAAGTATTAGAAGCCGTTCAAACTCACTTTAATGAAGCATCTAGTGCCGAGCAGGCGATCACTAAACTTGAAAACAATGCAACTACTACAAAAGCATCTTTAGAAAACACTCAAGGTGTTGTTGATAAGGCAAATGCTTCCGCCAATTTTGCAAAATTTTTGTCTATAGGCATGGCTGTCATCACAGTCATTATGACGGTCGTATCAACGGTCATGACCATGCTTGACGCAGCTAAGTTCTACGACACCGAGTACACGCCTATACCGAAATACATTGTCGAGGAGTCGGACATCACCGCCATCAATGCCAAGGGCGAGCAGGTCATGCTCAAGAACCAGTCCGCCTACTACAAGGTCGTGCGCTGCAACAGGACAGCCGGAGACAGCAGCATCACAAAGAAAAACTTTGAAGTCATGGGAGATGCGAACGACTTAAACGGCGATATAGGCACACAGTGGCTCTCACTCTACTCCATCAAGTACGAGAACGGCTTGCCGATACTCGCGGACTCTTTACTCTATCAGATAAACGGAGACAGGGTTCCGGACGGCTACTCAACGGGCATACACGAGTTTGGAGCCAAGCCCGCCCGCGACATAAACAGCGCCAAATACCTTTTCCCGGAAAAGACCCCGGAGATAAAGGTCCACTTCAAGCGTGACACCTCTGTACAAAGTGCCGGAGCGGCGGGTTCACTTTTCACAGCGGGCTCACTTGCGATCGGCGGCGGCGTGGGACTCGTAGTGGGCGCGATCTTTGGCGGACTCGTGATGTCACGCAGAAAGAAAAAAACGGAAACCGCGCATGAATAAGGCGGCGTCAATCTTCTTGTGTGTAGTGACAGCCCGACGGGGAGGCTGTAAAGATACAGCAGGGAGGATGTAAAAATACAGCAGGGAGGATGAAAACATGAAGCAAAGACTGATAGCATGTTTGTTTTCAATAATTCTTATATTTTCTCTCATTGCGCCGTGTGGAGCGCTTGTTGTCCATGCGGATGTAAAGAGCGAAGCGTCCTCCGACGGGACTGATTCCGGCGGGACTGACGATCCGGAGGCAGCAGCTTCATCAGATGATGAAACATCAGATATGCAGACTGCGGAGGCTGATATTTCTTCATGGGAAGGGCTTCAGGCTTCCATAGATGCCGGTGAGGGAGAGGTGAGCTTTGAGCTGCCCGCTGATATCTCAGCCGGGGAGGGGGCAAAGCCCATCACGATAAAAAAGGGACAGAATGTGACCATAGATCTGCACGGGCATACTATCAACAGAGGGCTTTCCGTGGATACGTCGGATGGAGAGGTCATCCGTGTTGAGAGCGGAGGGACTCTCATCCTCACTGATTCCACCGATACTCCGGGAACCATCACCGGCGGCGCAAATACAGGTAATGGTGGCGGAGTTCTCTGTGATGATAATGCGGCACTGACCGTGACGGGCGGTGTGAAGATAGTGAATAACCGTGCATCCAACGGCGCGGGGATATATCTTGGCGCAGCCTGTGAGCTTTATTTGGGCACCTGCGCCATTACTGACAATTCCTGCAGCGTATTTGGCGGCGGTATCTACGGCGGCAGCTCGCACGTCACATTTCTCGGCGGACTTACCAGAGTGAACAACAACTACAAGGGAGACGATGATTCCGACCAAAACGATCTCTATATACCGGCAGAGATGGAGAAGCTCAGATTCTGGTATGTGACGGGAGCAGGGACAAAAAGGGAAAAAGAAGTCTATGCGGAGGAGTTGAAGCGCGGATCAGGCATAGGTATACTCCTCGAAGAGAGAGCCAAAGAGATCTCGGAGGGGTATGGTGAGTGTAATCAGGTAGAAGCCAGCCTGTTTTTCTTTTATGATAAGGATGATCTTGAAGTGAGTGATGATCCCACCAAGTCCGAGATAACCATAATAAGGACAGAGAAAGGTCTTCAGGCTACATCAAAAAGCACACTTGAGGTCTACAAGGGAGGCAAGTTAAAATCGACGGAGCAGTTTGATTCCTTTATAAGTGCGTTTAAAAAAGGAGCTGATGCGGACGGCGATGAGAAGATCGTCACGATGGGATCTGATTATTCATCTGATGAACAGATATTACTTGAAGAGAACAAGTCCGTAGTTATCGACCTAAACGGTCATACCATCAAGAGAAACAGAGAGGGAGAGACCAAAAGATACGGGGGAGTTATCTACGTCGAGTCGGGAGCGACACTTACGATCAGGGACTCATCTCCAAAGAAAAAAGGATATGACGGCATCAAGGGAGGCGTGATTACCGGAGGTGCCAGCTCAAACGGAGGAGGAGGCATCACGGTCGAGGAGGAAGCCCATCTCGTGATGGAGGGTGGTACCATATATGAATGTATCTCCGATTACAGCGGAGGCGGTGTATACGTCGATACCGGAAGCAGGGATACCACCTTTATCATGAGAGGAGGCAGGATCGCAAGCTGCAGGGCTGTTGATTCTGTGGACGATGTCTACGGTGGCGCTGTATACTTCGGTGAAGGGAGGCTCGACTTAAAGGACGCCAGGATCGACGGCTGTTACTCGGAGGATGAAGGCGGTGCTATCTACTGCTTAAAAGGAGAGGTCTACCTCGAGAACATGATCTTTTCTACCAATAAAACGTTGCAAAACGGCGGAGCGATCTATATAAGCCTGACGAACTGGTCCGATGGGAACCCGTTCTTCGCCAAGGGATGTTCTTTTATAGAAAATGAGGCATCGGGCTACGGCGGGGCATTTTATTCATATAATATGATAGACAAAGCGAATCACAAGGGCGCGGCCATGTTTGACCATTGTATATTCAGAGGGAACTCGGCAGTCAAAGACGGAGGCGCGCTGTTTGTCTGTAATAACGGAATGGTCTTATCAAACGTCGAGATAACTGACAATACCGCAGACCGCTACGGCGGCGGGGTGTATGTGGACGGAGGGTACTCTGTCACTGTCAAGGGTGTGGTAGTCATCAAAAACAACAAATCAAAAAAAGGAGCCAATACCCGTGATCTGTGTCTTGAAGCCGGCACGAAAAATAATACAGCCTGCGTAAACAGCGCGGGGCTTTCATATGGTTCGTGGATAGGTATAGGCTCTACGATCAATGAAGGTATAGGACTTAAGCGCAAAGAAAATATAATGCTTTCCGACAACATGAGCGTATACGAGATGAAATATTTCCATCCTCAAACTGGAAGAATTTCCGCTGAAAATGTAAAAGAAGTAGAAGTAGAGATGGTGGTCACGGGATCACTCTTCAGTGCCGGGAACATCGTACTGATCGCAGTGATGAGCGGTATCGGGATCTTGCTCATCGTGTTGCTGATAGTGAGAAAAAGATATATTGGCAGAGGAGGTCGTCTATGATGTGGAATAAAAATAAAAAATCTGTCAGGTTCATAAGACTGCTGACAAGCTTTATCCTGATCACATGCATGTTCGTGACCGGTACCGTCAAAGACTATGGTCCCATAGTTGCCCGGGCGATAGAGGATTCGACTGTTACATATGTAAATGATATCAGGCTGTTTTATTCGACTGAGAGCCTCGATGACGCGAGAGCGGCGTGTGAGGCGGCAGGCTTTACTCCGGTCGAGGGCAATCTGAACGAGGGCACCTATGCAAATCACGTCGTGATGGGCTATACAGAGACCGATGACAGGGATGATGCCATATGTTCCATCAGGCTCCTTGCCATGAATGACGGCTACGAGATGAGGGATTATTCCGAGCTTCAGGAGGAGTATGCGAGCACCAATTCATCCGTCATAGATACCATAGAAGCAGCCGCGATAGAGTTTGCCACCAACTACGAGGCAGGTTCGCCCAAGGCTGAACTCGCTTATCAGGGACTCAATCTCATACAGGTACCGGAGGCGGGAGAAAAGCTCCTCGGCGATTATATCGTAGATGGTGATGCGGATTGGGATTTTTATGCCCAGGTCGTCACCAGAGCAAGCTCGGGTACGGTGAGCAACATTTTGACCAATCTCTCACTGGGTATATCAGCCTATGAGAATGAGATCGACTCGGATACCGGAGACAGGGTATCAGTGTCATGGGCAGCGGCGGTAAAGGACAGCCTGGTCTGGGAGCAGATAGAAGAGGCTGTTACCGAGGATGAGTTCGATGAAATGTACAGAGAGTACGGAGATGACGCGAAGGAGTTTCACAAAAGACTTCAGGAGTTTACCACCGGCTATGAGAACGCCATGGCGACCTTTGATGAGGGTGAACTGATAGGGGAGATCGAGGCGCTTGACGGCAAGAGCGAAGAAGAGGTAATAGAAGATAAAGAAAAACTCACTGACAGCGAAAAGGATATGATGTATATATCCATATATAATCAGCTTCAACAATACGAAGCGCACGACGGTACCGATCTGGCACAGTATCTGACTGAACTTGGCAGCAAAAAAAGCGGTGATGTGGAGCTGACAGCGCTCTATCCTATCATGGATTCCATGTCATATGCAGAGCGCCGTATCTCCTGCATGTCAGGTCTTCCGGCTGTCATCCAGACTGTCGGGGAGAACGAAGAAAACGAGCAGAAAGAACAGATAGAAGAAAAGATATCAGAGGCTGCGGAGCATCTTCAGGAGATCATCGGAAGCGGTTCATACTCTATCTGGCTGAACGACAACGAGGAGATAAAAGACAAGAAGGTAGCATATACATCAGATGCCATCAGGATGAGCGCCGCGCAGAAGCTTTCGGACAAACCTCAGGAGAAAACCAAATCAGAGGGGCTTGAAGAGGTCTTTAAGTGGGTGAATCTTGCACTCGGTATTATATCAGCCGTGATCACCGTGGTTGCGTATATCCCCGGTGTTGCTACCGCGCTCGCGGCGGTAGCTGTCGGTGTGTGCTCCCTGGCATCCGCCATGGGGCTTGCCACATCCTCTATCACGATAGGCGCTCTGGCTAAAACGATAGCGGCAGGAGCAGCAACTGTCGTCAGTCCCATAGGCTGGATCGCATTGGGCGTCATGCTGCTTGCCATGCTGGTCGTATGGATAGTTAGTCTTATAGAAAAATATATAAAAGAGCAAATGGATTATGAGTACGAAGACGCGCCCGATTATGTGGCAGACCGTGTAGAGGCTGATGGTGTGGCATATACGGCATACTACAAGGGGGCAGGCTCGGAGTCGTCTTCAAGCGACGGTAAAGACGGCTATCACGGCGAAGACGGCATCAGTGATGTCAACGGACGGAGAGGCTTCAGGGGATGGAACTGTATTTTTTACAGCAAGGATAAAAATGCCGGTTCACCGATCATAATACAGGATGGTGCGGCTCCGTTCACCCTTTTCTACGGGGATGAGGGCATCAATAATAAATCGGGCTATGACTGTGTAAAATCATTCGGCGAGATCTCTCCGGGCAACTGCAACAACCTCATGAGAAATGATGACAGGGGCGGAGTATTTATCCACTACCGCACCGAGGATTCAGTGAGCGGTAAAACATCTTCGGCAGGTTCTGCCGTCAGCGGAGGCGCGGTATCGGGAGAGGATACCGGCAAACAGTCAGGAGTTTACTACAAGGATATAATAGTAAGATCTGCCGATACCGAGGCGGCAGCAAAGGCAAAGATCAGGAAAAAGGGTTACAAGATCATTGATACCAACATTGCAGGCGAAGCGAGGATCAATTATTCAAAGGAAGAAGAGTGGGCGTTTACATATCTCGGATATACGACCACCACTGATCCGGCAAAAGCCCTCAGGGATATCAGGGTTGCTACTTTTTATCCGAATACCAGAAAAGAATTGAGCTTTGGCGAGGTCAAGTACGGCTGTGCCGGAAACCTCGGTTACAAAGCGGAGGACGCGGTCGAAGATAAAAAATATCCCGCTGATCTTGACGGTCTGTGGATCACCGCGGATGAGAGAGCCGGAACTCCGATAGAGGTCGGCGGACTCCATATAGTTCAGGATCATGCGGACGGAAAGTACATAAATGACGGATGGATACCTGTCACGACATTCAGCGGTGTACCCTACAACTTTGCTTCTACGAGAGTGAGCGATACCGACAGCTGGGAACCCGGGAGAATGGGTTATTTCGGATACAGCTATACGGGGTATTCGACCAAAGAGGACTATAAATGGAACTGTCCGGCGAGATATATCTACTATGAACCACTGGAGAAATACACCTCCGGAACCAAATATCTGTCCGCGATGTTCTTTACGTTCGGTTCCGATGCGGAGAGCACGGCGGCAAAGGTCGGAGAGACCGAATCAAAATATACGGAGCTTGTCGAGAGGATGAAGCAGACTCCAAACACCGTGATATATGATAACAACAATCTCGCAAGCTCATTTGTTCACAAAGGCTATGTAGTAGAGAGTAATCAAAAGTATCTGCATCTCGGATATTCGTGGAGCTACAATCCATACAGGGCGTTCACTGACATCAGGGCTTTTCAGGGAACGATATATGAGGCCGCTCTTCCCTATACGATAAACAAGCCGGGCTCGACGGGAAATGTCGCATATGATGCAGTCACGGTCATATCACAGCGTACAAGCAGGGCAAAATGGGTCATAAGAGGTATAGGACCCGAGAACGCGTATATGTTCCCGTCGGGACTTCTCGGTACGGATAAATGGGTACACCGGGGCTATACGTCATATCAGCCGGGCGGCTATGACTACGGCAAAAAATACATGCCTTTTATATCGAGCGGACTCTATGTCAGCGGACCGGTAAACGGAGCAGAGAAGCTGACGCTTGATGATGTCATCATAAGCAGCGGTGCGCATGAGGCAACTGACAACGGGGGTTTCATCACCTGTGATGTGAGCTCCGAGACAACACTTGGCGGAAGCGCCGCAGACGGTAAGTGGAACTCCATACAGGAGATGAAAAGACCCTTTGAGCTTGCCCCGTTCAATATCGCGTATCCCGAGTGGACGAATGACAATGATGAACACAATGATGCGGGTACTCCGTGCTATATCTACATCAGAAAGCCTGCCTTAAAGAAAAAGTATATCTCATCGGTGGCTGTCGGGTCGTTCCGGTTTTCCGATGCGGGAGTAGAGGAGGATATGAGCACCAACAGAGAGGTAGCAAAGCAGACAGACTTAAACGCCCTTGTAACTGCCAACGGATCGGGAGCCGATGAGGTGATACCCGCAAATATATCCCAGATGGTCGGCAGATCATGGTACGATCTGCAGATGGGCGACAGCGGTTATTTCAGTACGACGGGCAGCTGGTGGAGTAACGAAAAACTTGAAGTCCCGAACCCTGATATAGGGATGCTTCCGTGGTATCCGCCCCAGGTCGACTTTGTCGTAAGCGGCAGATACTATGCTGCGCAAGCGTTCAGAAATGTAGAATTTATCGATCATCCCGCATCTTACATCAGCGTGACGAGGACCGATGATCCGAATAAAGCGATAAGGGGACTCCTCCTTTTCAAAACGGACAAAAAGAACGCTGCAGAGAAGATACAGGTAGACGGCGTGGAGTATATCTGTGCGTCCACATCGACGCCTATCATCGCGGATAAATGTGTTGAGGGCGACCTAAGCCAAGGGGAAGACGGCAGATATCAGTGGAAGAAGGAAAGATACTTTTTATACTATACCACTAACATGGGAGTCACTCCCGGTCAGCCGATCACGGAGATCACCGTCGATTCCGAGATATTCAACACCGGACAGGCGACCGTGCTGTGTACGGATAAAAAAGACAAGGTAGAGACATCCGCAGACGGCAGAAAGAAAACATCCGATAAAGCAGTGCCTTTCGGTGAGGGCGATCTGCCGAAGTATATACATACCACCTACGAGAAAGATACCAACATGTACTTCAACAAGATCTACACGGCGTCAGGAGCGACCAGGAGGGATGCCCTGATACAGCTCCTCGAGCAGGGTTGTACGGAGTACTGTGATATCAACCTGAACGAGGGAGTGACCCTTACCGAAGAAGAAAGCAATAATGAAATTGCGAGAAAGGCAAGTTACATATATTTCGGTTACAGGGGCTTTAGTCTCAAGGATGACAAGTCCAAAGACAGCCAGCTCGCGAACGCGGTCTATGATATCATATGTACTGTCGGAGAGGAATATCATCCCGAGGGTATCATGACACAGAGATATCAGATACATTATGCGCCGGTCGTAAAGGTAGACAGGGACAAAGGAGTTTTGGGCTCTGATCTGAATGCCGGGACCAACGGATCCGCTATTTATATGTACTTTACTACACCGTGGATAGCATCCAGGTACAATGAAAAGCTCGGTTCCGACACCAGAAAGAACCGCTCTGCAGATCCAAAGGATTATCTGAGATCGCCGCTGACGAGGATATGCTTTACAAGATATGACAGAGTACCGTATAACGAAGATTCAGGTGTGGATGCAGAGTTTGGTGATGATAAAAGGGCATGGGAATATGTGCTCTATAATGACAGCCTGACGACGGTCGATCTGAACGACGGGGCTATCCGGTTTGACAGCAATTATAAAACCGAGAACAACAGGATAAACATGTTTGTTCAGCGTGAGGACGGCAGCACCAAGCCCGGCGCGGAGATCATCGGAGGCTATGTATCGGGGAATGCCAAGATAGGTGAGATGTGGCTGGTAAATTAAGTATGGTGTTTTATATAGAGAAATGGGGGTGCGGCAAATGTTCAAAAGGTTCAGAAGAATAATCAGTGCATTCACGGCGGCATTTATACTGTTTTCAAGTACGGTTTGCATTCCCGTGGATATGAGTGCGCAGGATACGGTCTCAAAAGCCGCGATAGCCGCACCCGAGGAGGAGACCGGGGAGATATTTGCTCCGGAGGAGGGTGCCGATGAGGGTGCTGCCGGAGAGGATATCCTTGCTCCGGAGGGTGCCGATGAGGGCGGCGTCGGGGAAGATACTGCCGGGGAAGAAGGCTATACGGACGGCAGTACCGGTGATGTCAAGGCGGATGAGCTGACCGCTCCGGAGGCAGGTGATGAAGGCAGTGCCGGAGAGGATGATGCCGAGGATGCGGAAGTATCCGACGACACGGAAGAAACAGAGGAAGATACAGAAGAAAAAACCCGTACAGGCGTGGATATAGTCACTCCCGATGATATCAAGCCGGGTGATCTGATCAAAAAGAATACATTTATAAATATGTATGGCTATGATTCATACACACTGGTGATAGATGACAGCGTGGTCGAGGAGTACGGCAGACCCGGTGAGGGGCTCGGCGAAGAGTCTGATGGAGATTACGGGGAGCTTGACGGAGAGTCTGACGAGGAGTATACGGGATTTACTCTTTCTGATAACGTGCTTGTGGTAGAGCCCGTGGAGAGAGAACCTGATACGATATACTTAGAGACCATCTACAGAGGCAGACATGTTCTGACTGAGAACGTGTTTAAGACCCTGCTCTCGATGGGAGAGGACATAATTCTTGGCGGAGACACGGTGCTCACCGAGCCGCTGGTCATAGAAGACGGAGCCACACATACTATAGACCTGAACGGAAATGACATTTTTCTTGATGAGGAAAGCAATGCAAAGGGAAGTGTCATCACACTAAAAGCCGGATCGAAGCTCATCCTGAAGGATAGTGGCAGCGGAGATCCGGGAGAGATCAGGGGAGGCGATTCAGATCACGGAGCAGGGATCAGTGTTGAAGATTCATCCTCTCTTGAGATGACCGGCGGCGCTATCACAAAGAACGAAGCGAATCAGGGCGCGGGACTCTATATCGCTGACGGAGCCTCGGCAAGTCTCGACGGAGTCACGGTCTCTCTTAACAATGTCAAGTCAGCGGATGATCTCCACAGGGGCAAGCTTGGAGGAGGTATCTATGTGGCTCCGGGTGCGCAGTGTACGCTGAGCGGCTGCACCATAGAGTCCAACTATGCAAACAACGGCGGAGGCATATATAGCCTTGGCACCATACAGCTCACTGATGTGACGGTAGTGTCAAATACTGCCGCAAACGATGCCGGAGGGATATATACGGAAGGCGGAGCAGTTATA
>JAGBOK010000047.1 GCA_017633905.1 Eubacterium sp.
TGCGCTGTCGTGCAGATAAAACCCTTTACCTTTGGTTTAACGATCATTTTCTTCTCATATCCTCCTGAACTAATCTCTTTGATTATTTCCCGCAAATCAATTCATATCATCTATATTGTCTATTATATTGCCATCCTCATCCATATAAACCCATTCATAGTCCATACGTCTTCTGATGATGACCACAGTGATCATGCCGATAAAAGCAAGCCCAAACGCGATTGCCGTCGGCACCACGGGAGCCTTGTCACCCGTCTGTGGAGCAGCGGACGCAAGACCATCAGTCTCGACACTCACTCTGTTGCCTGAGCCGGAATATGCGGATGATCCACCGGACCCACCGGTGTTTGACACGCTGCCGCCTCCGGAATTGCTGCCGCCTCCTGAAGATGAACCGCCGCCGGAAGATGATGACGCCGTACTCACCCTGCTCGCATCAACATCCCTGTATGCAAGCGCATATACTGAAAACTTTGACGTTGATATGGTGATGGTATTTGCCGATGTATCCTTGTCATGAAGCACGGTAGCATATCCGCCGTGAACCCTCACGATGGCAAACTCCCTGACCTTGCCTGACTTCGATGTCGATCTGATGGAGCTTGGGATCGTGATCGTCACCGATATAGGATTCTTGGTAGAGTTTACCTGCTTTTCACTGCCGCTTCCAACAGTCTTCCACAATGTAATATCCAAATACTGTGCAACGGTATAGTCGCCGAGAGCAGCTATCACAAGCTCCTTATCCGACTGACTGACGCTTCCGTCAATATTTTGTACCCTCAGCTTGACATTGGCATCCGAGCCCTCCTTCAGCACCGTCCTTTCGGAATTGTTCAAAACGTATTTCTTCAGTTCTGAATTGGAGGAAGTAAATGTCGTGGAAGGCGCGCCATCCACAAGCTGGACCTTCTTGGTAAGCGTTCCCTTGTCAGTATCACCCGTTCCATCGGTGTCATCCTGGATGATATCATCCTCCGGATTGTAATTATCATTCTCTATAAGACCATTGTCATCCTCGGCGCCGTCCTCCTGCTGCAGGGTCACGGTCGATGTCGTCAAATGTCCTGCCATATCCTCTGCGACTATGAAAAATACCTTGGACTTTTGATCCGCCTCAATATTAAACTCTGCTTTTCCCTTTGATACAGGTCTCATCGCGCCGTTTACAGATACCCTGTACAAATAATCATCCGTAACCGTCACGGTCTTTGAGTTTGCCTTGTACATCATGCCATCGGCAACTCCCGTGATAACAGGCACTACCGTATCTCTCTTGTACGAGAATGTAGTCTCATCAAACACCTCTCCGGCATACGCTCCGCTCGTCGATGTATTCTTGATATAGAACTTCTGCTCTCCAACATCAGTATCCTTGATGAGCTTTATCTCATTTTGTACATTCGACCCCGCAGCATCAAGAGCCAGGGCATATCCGGTCTTCGGCTTCAGGGTAATATCGGAAATATACCAGCCCGTACTGGATAACGTCCCCTCTACCGTATAGTGGGTATCTCTCTCAGCCCTCTCGGTGAGCACCGTCACGATACCGGCAACGTTTGACGCATCATCAAACCTGTAGTTGTCAGCCGAACCGCCCTTTGGCGTCACTATCACTGTCTCCGAGGGATAGTCGGGCACGGTAACGGTCGGCTTGATAAGACCTGATGCCGTGCTTTCAGTCTCTCCATAGACAAACTGTGAAGCATTTATCTTGACATTTTTATTGCTTACCTTCTGACCTCTGTAGATCGTATCGCCCTCATACTCTGCGATGAGGAGCTTCTTTCTCACCGTGATCTGACATGTCGTGGTCGCAGTCTTTACCTCTGTAGTCTGCGCACCTGAATATCTGATGGTAACGGTCGCGTTGTGCGTGCCGGCATCGAGATTATAGTTCGGATTCGGGCGTATATACCACTTGCCCTCCGCAGAGTCATATTCAGAGGTAAAATCACTTCCGGAAACAGTAACTCCGGAGCTCTGAATGATCGGTGTCGCATTGCCTGTTTTTGTCCAGCTAAGCTCCTTCTTCTGGTCAAGAGATGTCCCGTATGTCTCCGTATCAAAGGTGATAGTCTTGGCACTCAGACCATATACGGGAGTATTTACATAAAAATACCTGATAGTGCTGAGTCCCGAGTTGTCCGTCACGACAACCGTATAGCAGTCATCGGCAAACGCCGGAAGTTTAAAGGTCTGAGCCAAAAGATCCGACCCGTCATCAGACTCCTTGTTTGTATATGCTCCGACATCGTAAAGAGTGGAGGAAGAAATACTTCTGCCCCTGTAAACCTTGAATGCCGGCAGGAAACGTCCATTGCTGTCAAATCCGGCGTTATACAACGCCTGGGAATCGGATACCTCGACCGTCAGATAATCGGTGATGAATTTATCACCATCCGCAACATCATATGTAGTTCCGTCCTGTTCTTCCTCACCGTCAAAATCAGCCTTGACATCAGGTCCTTTGGTGTCGAAGGTGATGAAGTTGTCTCTGGAGCTCAAATAATAGCTGAGTCCCGCACTGTTCGTTATTTTTATGTAAATATAGCCGGAGCTCTTTGCCTCCTCTGATATCGATGTCTGTTTGGAAAAAGCCGTCCCCCAGGTATCTGCGGATACATCCTTGATCGTCTGGTCAGTGTACTCCGTGGTACTTATAAAATAATACATGCTGCACGGATCACTCTGGTTATCATAAGCACACTTGACCTCGATATTCATATCATCGTTGAAGAAAAGATTGAATGTGATCGCACCGAGGAATTCCTTCCATACATTTTTTTCTATATGGAAATACGGGCGATACTCCTTTTCATCTATCGTTCCCTGTTCATCTGCGACTACTGGTTTTTCACTAAGAGCAGAACCATCTCTCTCGCAGGCAGGTCCTGAGGTATCGATCCTGATCGACTCTTTCATCTGTGAAGATATCTCGCCTGTAGTCGTATTGCATACATAGAAATACTTCACGACCTCTGATCCGTCCAAAGGATCCTTGAATTCTTCCGTATAATTCTTGAATTTTTCCTGTACCGTATCAAGATCATCCCCTGCGCCGACCTTGTAGCCGTCGGCTCCGTTCTCATCCTCATACGGCTTCACGGGATCACCGGAATCATCACGTTTATTCGCGTCATATACCTTGTATCCGGATGATGACTCTATCCTCATATCCTCAACATACCAGTTCTCAAAGCCTGCGACCTGTCCCGTGTCCGGATCATCCTCCTCGTTAAGTGTTGTAACCGGCTTGATAGTGTATCCAGAAATCTCACGCCTGTCAAGACACACGACCCTTCCGTCTGTGATCTGTGTGACATCATACCAATAATTCTTGTCAAGCATCTCGTTTTTATCAAGATCTATGACAACATCGGAACAGTTTCCGATCACGCGGCCGCTCGGTGTTATGCTTTTCTGGGCGGCATCTCTTACTACCGTTCCCGAAGTGATCACGGGCTTTGTCCACTCGATATCATCTATGGTCTGACCATACTTAAACCCTGCCTCCTTGGGAAAGATATAATCGACCCACATATTTCCTGCGTCAACACTCGTCTGATCAGCAGGGTCGGTGTGATAATATACCGATGGATAACCCACAGATTCGAGTTCAAGCTTTGCGCGCTTTATTTTTATTTTTACGAACTCGGTAATTGTCGTTTCATGACCCTCGTCTATTATGGTGCCGGCACTGTCAATAATTGAATAATCAATCGTGATCGTATCAGTATATGCTTTGTCATTATGTCCCGTACCCACTTCAAGCTTTGGCGCGGGTTTTACTATGAACTTGGATGTATCAGTCGCGATATCCGTGGTAAAATTGGAACTCCCCGGGGATATGCTGTCGATCCTGACAGTAAGACCTCCTGTATTTTCTGTCAGTAAAGAAACGATCCTTCCGACCTTTGCGCCCTCATCACCCTGCGTGTATTCGCTTTCAGAGGCAACATCTGATGATTTTGCCTCCGACTCTGACGAGATCGGTTCATACCCATAGGTAACATCACCGAAATTTATTGTGTTGCCCGTATCTACCACGACCATATCAGCGCACACAAACTTGATAACTCCTTCTCTTGAATTATCAGCGTCATCCGTAGCCTTTATATTGACAGTGTATTCACCGCTCTTGATGAATCCGGAAAAAACGATCTTTACCAGTTCATCAGACTCCTGTGTCCGACTTGATACCAGCCCCGAAGTGGCATTAGAACAAACAACACTGCTCTCACTTACCTTGTAATTGTCCCTCACATATATGGTCTTTGATTCTCCTTCCATCACATAGAACGATGTGGTGCCGACACCCTCATCTGTTGAATAATTGAACTTTCCGCTATCCACTCCTTCGATCTTGTCGGTCTCAAACCACGGCGCGGTCTTGTCTATCATATCGATCTTTTCAGTGACTGTGACGGAATTGCCCGCCTTGTCCTGAAACAGCGCATGGATATATATGGAATCATTGTTCCTTTTATCCGTAATATCGATGGTTCCCTGACCCGAACTATCGACCTCTGTCCACGAGTTTGCCGCCGTTGCAGAGGGTGCAGTCTGGGAAGTACTGCTGCAATACCTGATGGGCATGAGACCTGATAAAGCATCAGTAGCCGAAGGCTCTATAACTATGGTATTCCCCTTTGCAAGTCTGTAGGTACCCGATGCGGATGTGGTCACCTTTACACCGGATACAAAAGAAATGGAACCGTCTGTCGGCGCGGTCTGATCTATATAGTATTGTTCCGATGTATATGTCCCGGAATCAGGACCATATATAACATCACCGTTTCTCTTGGCAAATCTCATGCCGGTCTTTTGGCTCGGAACAGAACTTGAAGCGCTCTCATCAAGAGTATAGCTCTGCGGTGATACCTGTACATCATTTTCATCTATAATAATATATCCGTTGGTTCCTGTCTTGGGAGCTATTGTCACGGACTTATACCAGGGATCACTGTCTGACAGCGGTGTCACCGGGTCAGTCCTTGCAGTGAACGGCTCCTCTGTCGGAGTTTGCGTGTATTCTACCGAAACTGGATTAGATAGCTTGATCGCCTTGATGCTATCTACCGTCTCTACGCCGCCTAATTCGTAGTTTAACACGGTTCCTGACATGACCACATACACATCATATGAAAGAACGTTTCCGCCGGATCCGCCTTTTAACAGATATTTGCCCGATGAGTTTTTCTTTACGGTAGTTCCTCCGCTGTAGAAAACATACTCTAACTTGATCGATTCATCATAATCAGACGAGTTCGTCACCACGGGATCAGTAATGGTATAACCGTTGATATTGTACACATAAGTGTCTTCTATGCCTGTTGCCGTGATCGATGCACTGTAGATAGGTATTTTGGTTATTCTTACCTCTGTATCAGTGGATGTCACGTTGAGGTCATTTCCGAGAACCTCTGAAGTTTTTTCACCGGTTTCCTGATCTCTTCCATATACCCTCTCTGTTACGACAACATAGATCTTATAATCAAGATCGCCCCCTTTTTCTTTATAAGGAGACTTTTGGTAGAACTCATCCTCTGTCAGCTTGAGTTGGTCGGTAGTTCCGGTCGAAAAATCAGTAGACTTTATAAGATGCCTCGATTCGGTACCCACATATGCATACCACTTAAAACTAAACTCGGAAATGCCGACACTACCATTATTTGATGTTACGGTTGCGGTAAATGTATCGTCATCCTTGTACTTCAGTGATCCGTTGCCTGCTCTTGTAACATTGACGGTCGGTGCTGTAAGCTGAGTTCTCAGTGCTCTCGCTGCTATCGTGCCTTTCTGATCCTCCGGGATAACCGGATTCCCATTCTCATCCACCTCATATGTCACACTGTCACCGGAATTTCCTGCCCCGTCTATTGATTCTCCATCGACCCGGGTTCCATCGGGATTCAAAACCCCGACAGGCGTACCGGACGGATCTGCTGTCGGAGTTCCGTACGGATCTGCTTCAACAGGCGTGCCATCAGGATTTAGTGTGCCGGAAGGATCTTCCACATCACCCTGGACCGACCCGTCGCCGTTCGGCTCCGGTGAGATACCGTCCGTTCCCGTGCCGCCGGTCCCGTCAGAAACGACAGTCCCGTCACCCGTGCTGCCTGTATCTGTCGCTGTAGTGCCTGCATCAGTCCCGTCTGCGCTTGCAGCATCATCAGTGATCGGATTGCCGTACTCATCATATATCACTCCGTCTTCACCGGGAGCAGCTGATGCACCATCCTCCGTGTTCTCATACGAGACCTCAGTGGTAAGCAAAAACATCTCGTCAGCAAAAGCGGGTATCACAAAAAGAGTGAGCAAAAGAGCCATGCACATGGATCCCATCAGGACTCTCATGCGCAGTGAGTGGTATCTCATATCGAAGAAAAATTGTTTGAAAAGATGGTGAATGCTCACCCCGAGCACCACCATCACCGTCAGCGGTACTCTTAGAAACTTCACCTTTCTACCGATCTTCCCCAAAAATCTTATGATCGGATTTTTCTTTTTATGCTCACTCATATCCGTCGACCTCCTTTTGCAAACGGCATCTGAACCATCCCGTCACAGTTATAGTCATTATACCACATATTGACATATGTATGCAAGAGCTTTTTTGTCATTAAATAGGAAATCCCGCATCAAAGAAACATCGAATTTGCGTCAGATACCGGTTGAAGTCACCATTTAACAATCCGACAAAATGCGATTTATCACAATCGCAAGATGTTGTGACCGGTCAAAACCCCATTGCTAACACAAAGGTTAAAGCAAAAGATAAATCCACTCGAAACAAATCGACACTAAAAGAATCCTGCCGTAAAAGCAGAATATAATGACAAAAACACATATCTGTATATATATCGGCAGAAGTCGTAAAAAGATTCACCTTCGACCGACAATTCCAAAACGTGATCCGAAAACGAATAATATGCGTTCCCAAATTGTGTGTTACAACAACACATTATTGAAAGTGTGATGTTTAGAGATTCGGAAAAACTGAAGTGCAGAAAAATAAATTATAGAAATAATTATTGGATAGAATGAACCGGTTTGTAATCTATGGCACTTTTTGCCAATCATTTCAGCCAAAAATAGAAGCTTGGGAAGCCTTGTCGACCAATTAATCAAGTTTATCCTTAATAACCGGTCATAAATCAGCCGGATTTATTCATTTTATTTTCAATTATCACGCAGAGTAACTTTCAACATTTCATCAATCATAAAATAACCGTGTACCAGGGGTAAAAGTTTGTGAAAAACTAGTATAATTTTGATTTAATCGACTTGAAACCCATGATTTTTCGTTGTTTTTCCAATCCGGATCGCTCTGCAATCAAACGCTAAAAAACGCTTAATTTCTGAATCAACAATTAAAAATCCATCATTTTTTCTTGTATCTGGCATCTCTGAAGCTCCCGACCTTAGATATCTTTCCTTCGTCAAGAAGTCTTTTCAGTGTCACCTCCACTGTTCGTACACTCACATCCGGAAGACGCTCCATGATCTCATTTTTGGACACCGGAACAAAAGTATTCATCAATATTGACTCGATCCGCTCCTGTTTGCTTGCTTTTTTTCTTGTGACCTCGATGAAATTATCATCAAGCTCATGATATGCCCACTTGATCATCTGCAGCATAAACTCGATAAATGGTAAGTAATCATTCTCATTTTCTGCCCAGTTGTCAGAGGATTTCTCAATCGCAGAATAGTACTCGTCTTTGCGTTTTTGAAGAAGCTTTGACAGAGGGACAAATGTACAGATATCAAGTCCTGATTTAAATAACAAAAACTCTCCAAGCAGTCTTGAGATCCTCTCGTTTCCGTCTCCAAAGGGCTGTATCCTCAAAAAATCAAGCACAACACAAGGTATCATAAATAGCTTTGGCACCTCCGGATCCCTCATCGCCGCATTGCAGGCATCCGTCAATTCAGCTATTGCCGCGGGGATCTCATCTGCTGCGACCGGATTTAAGCGCACACGATTTGATCCATCAGCCCCCATCCCGAATATATATATATCTTCGGTCTTGTAGCCACTCACAGAGCTGCTCATGCTTCCCTGTTCACCGTTTCCAAAGATCATTTTGTGGATATTCAGTATCAATTCCTCGTCAAATGACAGCTTCTCATGCTGAATACCTATCATGTCAAGACTATCCGCATATCCGCGAATCATCGCCTCATCCTTTGACGTGGGATAATCGCCGTTTATCAGCGCCCTGATCCTCGCATCCGTGGTTGTGACACCGTCGATCTCATTGCTCGAGCACACAGAGTCAAATACCGTTCTCTCCTTCAAAGCTGCAAATGTATCTTCATTGCTTTTTTTGTAGAAGCTCTCCTTGGTCCTAAGCTCTGCTATATCCTCGGCAAGACGTATAAGTCTCCCAGGAATCGCTTCCTTTAAAAACAAATAGTCAAATTTTCTCATCGATCTCCTCCGGGATATCCTCTGTTTGAAAACACACTCTTTTATGTAACCATTCAAGACTGTCTGTTAATTCATGTCGCAGCGATCACTATATCCGATCCACGGTTTTCACTTCATTCAAGCTCTCCGTATGACTTCTTGCCGCTTCCGCTGTGTGGGATCTCATGAACTGACTTCACCGTAAACGCCCCGGGAGCGATCCCTGTCTTCTCTGAGAGAAAATCCCTGATCACATCCTCTCCGATCTTTCCGGTGATAAAAACATGCATCTCATCATCCTTGCCGGTACATCCGCACTCGACCTGATAATGTGACTCTATAAGCTCCTCGCATTCATCAAGGCTCACTCTGTTGCCGTATATCATCAAAAATCTCTGTTTTCTGCCGGTGATGAAGAAATATCCGTCCTCATCCATCTTCGCCATATCTCCGGTATGCAAAATACCGTGGTTCTCATCACCGAGAGCCAGATCAGAAAGCGCAGTGGCATAACCATAGGCAACATTTGTGCCCTCGTAAACGAGTTCGCCCTCGACACCGGGCTTATCGATAACAGCGCCCGATTCATCAACAAGCGAAAGTGCTCCTCCCGGTATCGCCACACCTATGCTCCCGACCTTTTCTGCCGCCTTTACATAGGGAACATATGCCATCCTCGCCGTCGCCTCGGTCTGCCCATACATAACATAGAATCTCTTTCTTGTACGATCGGCGAACTCTGCAAACTCCCTGTGAAGATCAGGTCTCAAATGTCCTCCTGCCTGAGTCATGACCTTGAGCGTCGGCAGCATCATATCCATGAATTTAAGCTTTTTAAGCATCTCATAGGTATGCGGAACGCCAGCAATGGACGTTGCTTTTTCTTTTTTTAGAAAATCCCAGAATTCCTTCTGATTGATGGAAAGATCTGTCAACAACAGCTCCGCTCCCGCTATCAGATGTGAATTGATCACGGAAAGCCCGTAAGTATGTGACATGGGCTCTGTCGTGATGGCTCTCTCAAATTCCCCTATCTCGAGATAATCATCTATCGCGCACGCGTTGACATATACATTTTTCTTGGACTGTCTCACAAGCTTGGGACTGCCCGTGGTCCCTGAGGTCGTCATAAGAAGACCAAGATCAGGATGAAGCCTTGGTCTTATGCCCTTTTTTAATTCATCAGTGGTAGGTTCAGCCGCAAGACGCTTTATCTCCTCAACAGGCTTCAACCCTACAAGATTATAATCATAACGATCCAACCTGACATCACCGGAGGTTTTGTCTGTGATCTTTATCAATTCTCCGATTCGGGCTGAGACTTTTTTCTCGGCATTTCTCTTTGCCGCCTCTTTCATTCTTTCAGTCTCTGCATCCCTCTCGGCTATGATCTCTGCTGATGTACCTACCTTTTTCTCAGATACCCAGTGGTCAACATCCGGCCCCGCATCCTCGACTGGCAGCCAGATATAATCCGGCTCGTACGTTTCTATCAATGTCTGAAGCAATTCCTTATCTATATCATCCTTCAGCAGCAGCGGAACACAATTTGCCGACATAAATGCCACATATCCGGCAACAGAACCGATATTATTGCTGCACAGAACAAAAACAAGCGACCTCGCAGGCAGTCCTCTCATCGCCTCTCTGGCAAAGCCCGTGAGTTCACCATAAGTGATCATGGCTCCGTTGTCCTGTATCGCCGCAGGGTTCATCTTCCTTTTGTCTTCAATATCGAGAAACATTTCACAATCCTCCTCAAAATGGTTTACTGCACAACCTTACTACCCTATTCTACCATATTTTATACTGCTTTTCAATCCCAAAATACAGCCGGATGTATCATCACCGAATATAATCAAAAGCATTCTGAACCAGCCTGATATCAGATCCTATGATATAAACAACATCAAATCTCATCGGTGTATCAGTAGAAATATGCCTGTTAGAGATGTAGTAGCCGGCACATCTGCATATATTTCTTATCTTAGCATGGCCTATCGCGCCTTCTTCTCCCCCATGTTCATCATCATGTCTGTATTTGACCTCAACAAAACAAAGATACCCTTCCGTATCCCTTGCCACTATATCTAACTCCGCAAACCGGCCTCCGTGAAAATTCCTGTCAATGATCCTGTATCCCAGACTCATGAGATATTCACAGGCCTTATCCTCCATCTCTCTCCCGATATCTCTGGTTGACCGTTTTGCTGACATAGCATTCCTTTCACACTCAAATCCGGCAGTCATGCGACTTAACTACTGTGATCAAAACAGGCAGGAGACGACCTCTCCTGCCTGAAAGAAAACACATCCGTAACATTATTCAAGATCAAAAAGTTCTCTCTCCGAGATATTGATCACATCCTTCATTCCTACAATACTCATGGTATGATCCTTCTGGTTCTTGGTATAATAATAGCCATAAATAACTATCTTATCATATCCACCTATCTCTTCACCATTTTCTACTCTCTTTTCAAAGAAATCCTTTAGAGTATACGGAATGTGGAAATAGAGCGTCTTGGTCGGATTTATCAGGATTCCCTGACCCTGCTGTATCCGCTCACCGGTTTTTGTCTGTCCGTCAACAGCATAATTGGTCTCCACCTCAACATTGGTTGCGTTATCCTTTTTGAGTACAGATCCAAGATCTATTGGTGTTCCACCCGGTGTATCATCTCCTACCATGATCAACGGAACAGCCTCTCCGTTTCCTGTATCTGTTTCGTTACCATCATCCTCATCATCACCTTCATCACCGGATACGCCGGATGTATTACCCGAGGTGTTGTCACCCTGTCCGGTATTCCCTCCGGTATCTCCGTCTCCCGTATCATTCTCCTCATAAGATCTGTGAAGTGTGATACTTGTGATAAACGCAGGCTCTGAATTCGGATTGAATGCAGATATCATAATATTCTTCTCTTCCGTATCAAGCCTTATCAGCTCCTCAGGTGTGTAGAGATTCCTTGTCGTGTAATAATCAAGCATAACATGATCAGTAAATGTTCCCTCATCACGTCCCATCAGCGTATAAACTTTATTTCTCGGTCTTGCCTTGATCTCTACCGCTCTCGCCTTTCCGGGATAGCCCATGATCTTGTACGCCATATTGAGAAGGTTGTTGGTCTGTCCCGGTGGCTCTCCCCAGTTCCCAAGCAGAGACTGACTGGCATTTTCATTATCAAGTTTATTCGGCCAGTGAAGCACATACACATTCTGTCCATCAGTTCCGTCAGTGCCGACACGCCTCCTGAGAGACTGATCCATAGACTGTTTCTGGAATATCGGGTAAGAGTTTGTCGCTCCCGCATAGAATGATTCCAGATATCCCCATTCAAGGAACCTGATCTTCATCTCATTGTTCATGTCGGAGCTGTTAAGTACTGCTCTCTGGTCATCCTCTGTCACAACATCATACGGATAAAACGTAAACCTGTTCCACAGATACATCGGATTGCTCTCAAACTGCTCATTTTTATCGTCGTTTTCCTGACACAAAACTCTGACACGGCTTCTGTACGCCTTCTTGTTGTACATATTCCGGTCGCCTTCGGAGAATGCCTCCATCTCCTCTATAACACCCGTTGTCTTGGCAGAGTTTTCAACTCTGTCATGATCAGACGGCTTATATGCGGCATCAATATTAGCCACGGATATCCTCGGGAATATATCTCCCATAAATGTACGTCTTACAAACCGCCTCTGATTCACATCAGTTTCCTCGGGATTTACAATGCTGTTTCTCACGGCATGCAGATCAAACTGTGTCAATATGGTGTACAGCTTGCCGATATTGTTGAGATTGCCGGCATAATTATATTTATACTCCTGCCATGAACTCTGCAATCCGTTCCCGATATTGAGCCTGTTGGGATTGCTGAACAACCTCATATGAGTATCTTCAGCATTCTCACTCTCCTTGGTATCACCGGCATCTACCGCGACATCAGTCATATGTCCTACCAGCATATTAAACAATATCGGAATATTGATACCATTATCAAGACTGCTTCGCTTGATAAGCTTGGCGACCTGATCCCACTCAA
>JAGBOK010000048.1 GCA_017633905.1 Eubacterium sp.
ATACAGAGCAGTCCAACGTGAACGTGGTCAGAGAGATGGTAGATATGATCACCGTTACGAGAGCATACGAGGCGAACCAGAAAGTGATCCGCTCCTATGATACGATGCTCCAGAGCGCGTCAAACACGATAGGACAGGTTCAGGGCTGAGCCCGGTGAGAGACGTGAAAAGTAACTGATAAAACAGCTTCACCGGGTTGAGACAGTGTGGGGTTTGCTATTTGGAAAGGCGGTAGACGCTTATGATGAGATCATTGTGGACAGCGGCAAGCGGTATGATCGGGCAGCAGACGGCGCTCGATGTTACAGCCAACAATCTGTCAAATATAAATACGACCGGATACAAGACACAGTCCGCGAATTTCAAATCGCTGATATATCAGAATCTCCAGAGAAAATCGACGACCACGACCGGCGAGCCAAAGCCCATCGGAGCACAGGTAGGACTCGGTACCAGAGTCGGCTCCATCTCGTCTGACATGGGGCAGGGCGCATTCGGAGAGTCGCACGGAGAGTTTGATTTTGCCATCCAGGGAGAAGGGATGTTCAGCGTGAGGCTTTCTGACGGTTCTACGGCATACACAAGGAACGGTCATTTTGTAATGGCGGTGGATTCTGACGGCGGTACTACCCTCACGGACAGCGAGGGCAATCCTGTCCTCGATGTATCGGGAAATATCATACATCTTGAAGAGGGATATATGACGAATCTCGTTCAGGTAGATCAGTACGGCAAGCTCTCATACGTCAATGAGGAGGGCAACAGATATGATCTCGGGATGCAGATAGGACTGACCACATTCCCGAATCAGGGAGGTCTTGAAAAAATATCGGGATCGAATTATGCACAGAGTGATGCATCAGGCGAGGCGGTGAACTGGACTGCCGACGTCCTTGGTTCCAAGATCAAGTCAGGTTATCTTGAAATGAGCAATGTGAATGCCGCGGATGAGATGGTAAACATGATCATCACCCAGCGCGCGTATGAAATGAACGCCAAGGCTATCACGGCATCGGATGAGATGCTGCAGCAGGCAAATAACCTCAGATCATAAAAAAGGAGGCATACATGGCGATAACACTTGACCCGATGATGACATCGGTAAACAGTCAGAGCATATATGAGAATTCAAATGTCGCAGCCGCAAACAGGCTTTCCGATCAGATAGAATCAGCAACAGGTGATGAGGAGACCCTGCAGGCGTGCAAGGATTTTGAGGCTTATATGCTCGAGCAGGTTTTCAAGAAAATGAACGAATCCGCCAAGCTTCTTGCTGACGATGAGGAATCAGATTCCACTGCGGCACAGTACAGGGAGCTTGCAGAGGATAACTACTATCAGACCATAGCGCAGAGTATGATGTCATCCGGACAGAGTATCGGTATAGCGGAGCAGCTATATCAGAGCATCATGAATCAGAAGCTTGGTATCAGCAAGGATACTACTCTGTCTGAGGAACAGCTGTCAGCGGTATCAGCCGGAGGGTTGAACATAGGAGCGGCACAGACCACGGATGATATGACCAATGAACAGAAGGCAGAGGCTGTTGCGGTCGATGCCGAGAGTACGGTGGCATCAGCGCTCCTTGGAGAAGCATTTTGATGGAATACAAGGGTTATGTAGCACATATCATTTTTAGAAATGATGAGAATGGATATACAGTATTTGAATTGGAAATCCCGGACGGTGATGAGATCACATGTGTCGGGAATTTTCCATTTATAAGCGAGGGTGAGTTTGTCTGTGTATCCGGCGAGATGACTCACCATCACATATACAATGAACAGCTGAAGGTCGCATCCTTTGAGGTGACCGATCCGGACAACGAGGTCGCGATACTCAGATACCTCTCATCAGGGATCATCAAAGGTATCAGGGGAGGTCTTGCAAAGAGGATAGTTGACAGGTTCGGCGACAGAACCTTCGAGGTGATGGAAAAACGCCCGGAGGAGCTTATAGCCATCAAGGGGATATCGGAGAAAAAAGCTTTTGAGATAGCAGAGAATTTCTCTGAGCAGCGCGAGATGCGGCGTGCGGTCATTTTTCTCCAAAAATACGGGATATCCGGCGCGATGGCAATAAAAATATACAAGTTTTACGCAGATTCGATGTATGATGTGCTTCGCACCAATCCCTACCGTCTCGCTGAGGACATCGATGGTGTCGGCTTCAAAAAGGCTGACGAGATCGCGAGAAAAGCCGGGTTTGCGCCGGACTCTCCGGGCAGGGTCAGAGCGGGGCTTTTGTATATACTTGGCAGTGCCTCGGGAGAGGGACATACATATCTGCCGATGGACGTTTTGATCTCCTCGGCAATGTCGGGTTTAAGCGTGGACAGCGAGCTGATACTCGATGTGCTTTCGGTGATGAGCGCTGACAATGTGATAAAGGTCTCTGATGAAAAGGGAGAAAAAAGGATATATCTGCCCATGCTCTACTATGCGGAGCTCAACTGCGCGAGGATGCTCGTTGATCTTGATATAGAGCTTTCCGAGGACAAGGCAGAGGATGAACAGTTAAAAAAAATAGAGAAAAGAAACAATATTGTTCTTGATGATATCCAAAGAGAAGCGGTAAAAAAAGCCATGCAGCGCGGCGTTACCATAATAACCGGAGGACCCGGCACAGGAAAGACAACTACCATCAATACGCTGATAGGCTTGTTGAAGAGCGAGAACTACTCCATCCTCCTTGCGGCACCTACAGGCAGGGCGGCAAAGCGCATGGAGGAGGCTTGCGGCTATCCGTCACAGACGATCCACAGACTGCTTGAATACAGCGGCAGCATAGCGGACGGAGAGATGAATACCGCAGGCGGGCGTTTCGGCAGAAACAGGGAAACACCGCTTGAGGCTGATGTGGTGATAGTTGATGAGATGTCGATGGTGGATATTTTTCTCTTTCAAAACCTCTTAAATGCGATCACTATCCCCACAAGACTTATCATGGTAGGAGATGAGAACCAGCTCCCGAGTGTGGGACCGGGCAATGTTCTTAAAGATATCATAGCATCAGAGAGGTTCAATGTCGTAAAGCTTAACAAGGTATTCCGCCAGGCGAGAGAAAGCGATATAGTCATGAATGCCCACAGGATACTTGCGGGCGAGCAGATAGAGCTTATCAACAGAAAAGACGGGGATTTTTTCTTTGATCCCAGAGAGACGGCTATCGACACGCTGGAGCTTATGAAGAAAAATATCGGGCGGATGAGCAGGTACTACGGGCTTGATCCTTTTGACATACAGATCCTTTGCCCGATGAAAAAGGGTGATGTCGGCGTAAACAGGTGCAATGAGGTACTTCAGGGCTTCTTAAATCCGCCCTCGCCGGAAAAAAATGAGATAAGGGCGCATGATTTTACCTTCCGCGAGGGGGACAAGGTCATGCAGGTAAAGAACAATTACAAGATGGAATATGTGATATATGGCTATAATCACATAGTGATCGAGGAAGGAACCGGGGTATTCAACGGCGATATCGGAAGGATAGTTTCCATAGATACGGCATCCAAGCTTGTGGAGATAGTCTTTGATAATGAGAGACATGTAAACTATGGTCAGGGTGATCTTTTGGATCTGGAGCCTGCGTATGCCGTGACAGTACACAAGTCGCAGGGAAGTGAATATCCGGTCGTTTTGATGCCGTTACTCGGGGGACCGGGCGCGCTGATGACGAGAAATATCCTCTATACTGCCCTTACCAGGGGAGTCAAATGTGTGATGATCATAGGCAGGGAGCAGGTGATAAGGAATATGATAGACAACGAGTCTGTCATAAGGCGCTACTGCGCGCTCTCAGAGAGAATAAACATGGTGGGAAAGTAACTTTTTTCAATATTATATTTACCAATCAGCAGAACTATGAT
>JAGBOK010000007.1 GCA_017633905.1 Eubacterium sp.
GAAACATCGAGATAGTAGAGCTTGTTATCGATACACTGTTGGAGCTGCTTCCGGACAGTGATCAGAGAAAGAAAAATATCAGCAAAGATCTCATCAGATATATCGAAGACAGAAAGGGGCATGACAGACGTTATGCCATAGCACCTGACAAGATAAAAAAAGAGGTCAGTTGGGAGCCGCAGACACGTTTTGAGGACGGCATCAAAAAGACCATCAGGTGGTATCTCTCACATGAGGAATGGATGGAGCATGTTACAAGCGGCGACTACCAAAAATACTACGACTCGATGTATGGGGATAAATAGTACAAGGGTGTGATTTTATCTTTCCTGTCTGACCGGGTATGCAGTGAGATCGGAAGACTAAAACACGCAGAATAAGGAGATATACATGAAGGGAATTATATTGGCAGGAGGCAGCGGTACAAGGCTGTATCCGTTGACAAAGGCGATCAGCAAGCAGATAATGCCGGTCTATGACAAGCCTATGATCTACTATCCGCTCTCTACGCTTATGCTTGCGGGGATCAGGGAAATACTTATCATATCAACACCGAGGGATCTTCCGGTATTTGAGGAGCTGTTAAAGGACGGTTCGGAGCTTGGGCTTGATCTCTCATATACCGTGCAGACTGAGCCGAGAGGGCTTGCCGATGCGTTCATACTCGGGGAGAGCTTCATAGGAAATGATGCCGTGTCTTTAGTGCTCGGAGACAATATTTTTTATGGACAGAGCTTTTCATCAGTGCTTGAAAGAGCGTCTTTAAGAACCGTAAGAGAGGGCGGTGCAACGATATTCGGTGTCTATGTAAGTGACCCGAGAGAATACGGAGTTGTAGAATTCGATGAGAGCGGCAGAGCTGTTTCCATCGAAGAAAAGCCTGAAAAGCCAAAAAGCAGATATGCTGTTCCTGGACTTTATTTTTATGATAATGACGTTGTGGAGATCGCAAAAAACGTTCGCCCCTCGGCAAGAGGCGAGATAGAGATAACAACTGTAAACAATGAATATCTGTCAAGGGAAAAACTCTATGTAGAGAGGTTGGGACGAGGCTTTGCGTGGTTAGACACCGGCAATCATGATATGCTTTTGGCAGCGGCTGAGTTTGTTTCCTCTATACAGAAACGACAGGGACTATATATTTCCTGCATCGAGGAGATAGCATATAGAAAGGGCTTCATTACCAAAGAAAAACTGGAAGAGCTGGCAAAGCCCATGCTAAAGACAGCCTATGGCAAATATCTGATGGATATAGCCCGAGAGGACTGATAGATCGGGAGGAATTTTATAATATGGGAAAGATCACAGTGACGGACAACTGCGGAGGCATAGCAGGACTCAAGGTCATAGAACCTATGGTATTTGCTGACGAGCGCGGTTATTTTATGGAGACCTATAATTATAATGATTTTAAGGAAGCGGGTATAGGATGCGAGTTCGTACAGGACAACCAGAGCGCCAGCAAAAAAGGAGTCCTCAGAGGACTGCACTTCCAGATAAATTATCCGCAGGACAAGCTGGTCAGGGTCATAAGAGGTGAAGTATTCGATGTGGCAGTCGATATCAGAGAGGGAAGCAGTACCTATGGCAAGTGGTTTGGAGTGATATTAAGTGAAGAGAACAAAAAACAGTTTTTTATTCCGAAAAACTTTGCGCATGGATTTTTGGTGCTCTCTGATCATGCTGAATTTTGCTACAAGGTCACGGATTTCTATCACCCGAATGATGAGGGCGGATTCATGTGGAATGACCCTGATATTGGTATTGAGTGGCTGCTTGGTGACATGACGGAGGCTGAACTTATACTCTCGGACAAGGATCTGAAGCATCCGCCTTTCGCGAAGTGACAGCCGTGAACGGTCATGACATTGTGCCGCATGGCAGTATCAGAGAGGATGTTTTGATATGAGAGAAGCTTACGGAGACGCCAGACGAAGAGCAGAGGATGCTGTAAAAAAAGCAAAAAGGGAGAACAAAGACCCTTATCTGCCTGTTCTTGATGAGATGGTTTCCCAGTCTGATATAAAAAAAGAAGTACCGCTGGGGCTGCTCGAACTGCCGCTGTCGAGGATCGTCGGCAACAAAGAGCGCGGACGCAACAACGCATTTGCGAACAATTTTATGCCCTTGCTTGAATATGGCTCGGAGTTTTCCTTAAAATGGTCAAGTCTTCACGACTCTGTTATGAAAGAGGGTGTCAGGGATGCGATCAGGGTTTATGAATATATGAATGATTATTATGTTCAGGAGGGAAACAAGAGGGTCTCGGTATCCATGTACTGTGGGAGTGAGTTTCTTGTCTGTGATGTGATCAGACTGCTGCCTGTCCCTGCGGATACGAGAGAATATCAGGTGTATCAGGATTATCTGCGCTTCTATGATGTGTCCGGAAACTATCTGATCATACTCTCAGAGCCCGGCTCCTACCGGAAGCTGGCTGACCTGATAGGGCAGGATATGGATACTAAGTGGACAGACGATGCGAAGCGGGATCTGAAGTCCGCCTTTTATCGTTTTAGAAGGCAGTATCTGAAGCAGTTTCCCGAGGATGGTGAGAAGGGTACCGGCGATGCCTTTTTTATGTATCTGATGCTCTTTCCGTTCAAAACACTGCTTGATGATACAGACGATCAGATCAGCAGAAATATCAGGATATCCTCAGCCGAGATCCGTGTCCGGATGAATTTTGCGGGAGTTTTGACTCTTTCTCAGGTTCCGGATGCCGCACAGACAGTATCGGGACTTAAAAAACTTCTCACGGGAAAGAGAGGATATACACAGACGAAACCTCTCAGTGTCGGATTTATATATGACTGTGATATTGAGAGATCACGCTGGGTGGATCTGCATGAGGCGGGGCGGCTTTATGTGGAAGAGATGACTGATTCAAATGTTGTTACCGCAAGCTATATTGCGGGAGAGGGTCCGGATGGTGTATGGGAGGCTTTGGAAAGGGCAGCGGCAGACAAATGCGAGGTCATTTTTACAGTTGCGGAGGATATGCTGCCTGATGCCAAGAGGATGGCAATAGAGCACCCGGAGCTGAAGATACTCAACTGCTCCACAGGTCAGATATCACCGTCTGTCAGATGCTATCACGGAAGATTTTACGAGGCTTCTTTTTTGGCAGGGGTGCTTGCGGCTGATCTGCTGCTTGGGAGAGAGGACAGGGCAGAGAAAAAAATCGGTTATATCAGGCGCATATCAGATAATACAAATATAAATGCTTTTGCCATAGGAGCATCACTGATCGACCCTGAGTGCAGGATCATTGCTATGACTGAGGATGCGGATGTGAGTACAGGGACGTTTGCGGAACATGGGATAAGCTTCATTGCTGACATAGAGTATTCTACAGGAAAAGGTGTTTTGTCAAGACCGGGACTTTATGAGCTGAAGGATGGAAAAAGTGTATATATCGGAACTCCGTTCTACCAGTGGGGCAAGTACTATGTCATGATCGTCCAATCAGTGCTCAGCGGCGCATGGGATATCAATGAGCTTTTGAAGGAGCATCAGGCTGCCAACTACTGGTTTGGTCTAAATACCGGTGTGGTAGATATAAGGCCCGTGAAGCTCCCATACACGACAGGAAAGCTTCTCTCCATGATGAAGAACAGTATAGTGAACGGATATGATCCGTTTGACGGAGAGATACACACAAAGGACGGTGTTTTTAAGTCATCGGCATCAGACAAGGTCACGGCGGATATGCTGATAAACATGAACTGGTTAAATGAAAATATTGAATAATGAAAACATTAAACTACATGGCAATTTTTCAACCTTTTATGGACCGATCCTTGCTGACCCCTTTAAAGTCGTAAAGAAAAGTAATTCCATTCCTGACGGATATAAAATAGGTATCCATGAGTTTGGTACTTATCATGAGCAGAAGAAAGAAAACGATCAAATAATAAATTTGCCGTATGTTGCTGTCGCTACCACATACGGAGCTGATCTATCCACATCTTGTACTTGCAAAAACAGAACATATGTTCTATAATGTAAGTCCAAGGGAGGTGTGGTCATGGGAAAAGGAGCTCCGATAGATGTTATATGCCAGCACTCGAGGGATGGCACCATCGTTCCTCTGAAAATCAGGATCAGGGATGAGGATGGAGAGTATCAGGCTTATACCATCCAGGGATTCAGAGAAGAAGAACGCATGGGCGGTATCACCTCAGTAGACGGCAGATATATGAATACACACATAAGTGCATATACATGCCAGATCAGGAGCTTTGGAATGAAACGGACGATCAGGCTGTACTACGATGAGGAGAGCAGGATATGGGAGATAGGGCAATGAACGGTGGCAATATATTTGTCACCGTTTTGTCCCCTTTGGTGTGATATAATGCTTTCAGATAGAAAAAAGTGACGTTTTTACGCGCATTTATACAGTGATTGTACAAGGAGGGCTCGCTATGATGAAAATATTAAAGAGGATCACGGCATTAAGCATGACATTTATCATACTCTCGGTCAC
>JAGBOK010000049.1 GCA_017633905.1 Eubacterium sp.
ATCTCGGGGGATCGGGAGGCTTTAACACCGGGCTCAGAAGAATACAGGCAGCAGGTTATAAATACTATTTTTGTCTTGATGATGATGCGCAGGTGGATGAGAATGCGCTTAAAATATTATATGACTATATGGAGGAGAATCCCGACGTGGGAATGGCAGGCTGCAGGGTCTACCATATGCAGATGCCGGATTATATACAGCAAAGCGGTCTGCGCATTGATTTTGAACATTGCTCGGCTGTCACTATCGGAGCGGACAAGCTTGAAGACGGTTCTCTTCCCGACATCATAGAATGTGATACTGTGGCGACCTGCGCAGTAATGGTAAGAGGTGATGTGGCAAGGCTTGACAGTGTCGGGATAATGCCCGAAGACAATTTTATATATTGGGATGATATGGAATGGGGACACAGGATACATCTGGCAGGCTACAGAGTTGTGACTTTATCATCAGCCAAAGCCGTTCACCAGATGGGAGCGATAGTCAAAAGACCAAATACCTTTATCAATTATTATATGTGGAGAAACAGAACCAACTTTTTTCTTAGATTTACTCCTGAGGAGTATTTTGATCACATGGGCTATGAGATCTTAAGCTCATTTTTTGACGCGATATATGAGTGTATGTACAGAGAAGAGCATAATATCATGAAGTCGATCTCCTATGCGTATCAGGATGCCATCACGGGGGTCAGAGGCAAAGCGGAGGAGTACAAGATCCTGCCAAATGATGCCAATGATGACAAGCTTATCGATTTTATCCTTCAGAAAAAAAGCTATTATCTGAACGAGGCTGGTTTTGAGGAGGATGCGGAATATCTTCACAATTTTTTTGAAAAATATGCGCCTGATATGAAACGGCTCGATGCTCCCGATAAAGCTGATGTGGTCTTTGAAATGTGTGAGAATATTTTTTATGTAAAGGATCTCTCGTTAAAGAAGATCTACATAGATATTTACAGAAATGCGCTTATTGATGACGATGACAGGGAAGCGATCGGGAACTATGAGTATTCAAAGCTTTTGTATGTTTATATGAATCAGGATGTGCTGTTGCAGGCAGCGAAGAAGCTGAGAGCGGTATAAATGATGATTTGAAAGGATTTATCATGACTAAAAAACTTAAAAAGAATCTATGTATAATACTTGTTTTTTCCATACTTCTCTCAGGATGCGGTGAAGCTTCCATATCAGCAGCCGATGCAGGCAAAGCCATAGAGTTGTTTAGTACTGATCCTGACGGGGATAAAAAGACCGGATCATCTGCTTATTCGGGAAGCGGATATAAGGTCGTTTTTTCTCTGAGCGACACATGGGACAGCGGTTTCACTGCGAATATTACTATTACAAATACATCTCCTGTGACGCTTAAAAACTGGGCACTAAAATTCAACTACAGAGGAGACCTTTCCAATGTTTGGAACGCTGAGATAAAAGGTGATAAAAACTCCGGCTATACAGCGGAAAATGTCGGCTGGAACAAAGATATCGAACCGGGTAAAAGTGTAGAGTTCGGGATGAGTGAGCAGACGGCTTTTTCCGGGTTTCCAACAGAGTATCAGCTTATCGTCGATCAGGTGAGTGAGGATATCATAGCTGCTACGGCTGCGCCGGGAGCGACTGATGCGGCGGGATCAGGTGAGACAGTCTCAGGAACAGTAAAAAAACACGGCAGGCTGAAGGTAAAGGGACGCTATATAGTAGATAAGCACGGCAAGAAGTTTCTTATCAGGGGACCAAGCACACATGGTATAGCGTGGTTTCCGCAATATGTAAACAAGGCATGCTTTAAGAGCTTTAAAAAAATGGGGAGCAAATACGATCAGGCTTGCGTGCTATTCATCTTCCGGTGAGGGCTACAATACCGACAGTGTATGGAAGACTATAGACAGGGGAGTGAAGGCTGCATCTGAGCTTGGGATGTATGTGATCATCGACTGGCATATATTGATGAACGGCAACCCGAAAACGGACATGTCGGCAGCAATCAGGTTTTTCAAACATTTTGTAAAGAAATATCGTGGGAAAAAGAATGTCCTGTGGGAGATCTGCAACGAGCCCAACGGATGTGAGTGGGCAAATGATATAAAGCCATATGCGAAAAAGCTGATAAAGGTCATCAGAAAGATTGATAAAAAGAATATCATCATAGTCGGCACGCCTACATGGTCGCAGGATGTGGATACCGCGGCTGATGACAGACTGGAAAAGAAGCTGAGCAAAAATGTGTGCTATACGCTGCATTTCTACGCGGCTACACATCAGGACAATATCAGAAATAAAGTAAAGTACGCTGTTTCAAAAGGTCTGCCGATACTTTGTACTGAGTTTAGCATCTGTGATGCATCAGGAAACGGTGCGCTTGATAAAGGAAGCGGCAAAGTCTGGATGAAGCTTTTGAAGAAAAACTGCATAGGCTTTATCTCATGGAATATCAGTAACAAAGCCGAGAGCTCGTCATTGATAAAGCCTGACTGTATGAAGACCGGAAAGCTGAAGAAAAAAGACCTTACGGAATCGGGAAAATGGGTCATCAAACAGTGGAAATAATACAGTATTGATTTGTATTTTTTTGGATCATATCTAATTATAACGTCGATCAAAAAGATAAGAACGGAGTAATATGAGCAAATTTCATGTTGAATTAAAAAAAGTTGTAGATGACACCTATGATGTCGAGATAGGGAAAAAGCTGGTGCCGACTTTTATCAGGGATCTGAAAAGAGGTTTGGACTGCGGCGTCAAAAAAATGGCTGTGATCACCGATTCAAATGTCGAGGAGAGGTACGCAGGTCCAATATGTGAAGCCCTGATGGAAGCAGGATATTCTGCGGAGCTTTTTGTATTTCCGGCAGGAGAAAAGAGCAAGGTCAGATCAGTCAAGGAGATGCTTGAGGATGCAATGCTTGAAAGAGGCTACAGAAGGGACTGCATGGTTATAGCCGTGGGCGGAGGCGTAGTTTCGGATCTTGCGGGATTTCTTGCGGGAACGTATGGCAGAGGGGTTCCTTTTATCAACTATGCCACGACACTTCTTGCGGCGGCTGACGCGGCAATAGGCGGCAAGACAGCGGTCGATACGCCGCTTGCGACCAATCTGATAGGACTGATATATCAGCCGAAAAAGGTCTATGTTGACATAGACACATGGAAGACTCTCCCGAGGGAACATATGATCAATGGTCTGGCTGAGACAGTGAAGCACGGATGTCTGGGTGATATAGAGCTGTTTGAGTATTTGGAAAAAAACACTGAAAAGATCCTCGCCTGTGATGAGGAGGCATGTACCTATATCAGTGAGCACAACTGCAATGTCAAATATCAGATAGTGATGAAAGATGAGAGAGAAAAAAGCCTCAGAGAAGTCTTGAACCTCGGTCACACTGTGGGAAGGGCGATCGAGACAGTCAGTGATTACAGACTGCTACACGGAGAGGCGGTCTCTATCGGACTTGCCGCACAGGCGAGGCTGGGTGCCAAGCACAGATATATGACCTTAAATGAGTGCGACAGGGTCATAGAGCTGTTAAAGCATATAGGACTGCCTGTTTCTATACCTGATTATATTGACAGGGAAGCTCTTATCAAAAAGCTGTATACGGATAAAAAGGTGCGCGGAGGAAAGCTGAGATTCGTATTCCAAAAAAGGATAGGCGGAGTCATGAGCTTTGACGGCGGCGAGAGCTATGCAAGAGAGGTCTCTGAGGATGAGATCAGACGTATAATCGAGGACATGTGATATTAGTGTTATTTTTCACGACTGCCTAAGTCATATATCCGGTCAGGATGTTCGCATCCTGGTGCGAATATATGTTATAGGTATGGAGGAATACAAGGTGGAGTTTTTGAAAAGGTTTATTTTAAGGAACAGTAAAAGGATCGTATCAGGTCTCTTTTTTGTTTTATTATTATTGGTCTGTGTTTTGTTTTCTCACGACAGAATCACAGCTGCGTCAAGGGGAGGATATGAGATACTTTCCTATGACTGTCATTACAAGGTCGGTGAGGAAAATGTATATCATGTGACGGAAACCATCGTTGTAAATTTTCTTGAATACAGGCACGGTATATACAGATATATTCCGGAGGTAAACTATATCAGGAGACTTGACGGTTCCACCGATACCATTATTGACAGCATAGATGTCACATCCTGCTCTGATGAATATGAGGATTATAGGGAAGGCGACAGCCGGATGTTAAAGCTCGGAGACCCGGACGAGGAGATCATAGGGACGCATGTATATGTTATTAATTATGATGTCCACTGGGGGAATGACAGACTTGAAGGCGCAGATGAGTTCTATATGAATCTGGTCGGTGACGGCTGGGATGTAGAGATACCTAATTTCACCTTTACGATCG
>JAGBOK010000050.1 GCA_017633905.1 Eubacterium sp.
ATCACGCATATAATCATTATCGCAAGGATGCCGATCTCATCATCAGGCAGCCGAGAAAGGATCAGTCGATAGCTGAGAATATACTCAGGATGATAAGACCGGATGGTCAGTTCACTGAGTTGGAGGCGGTGGTCTTGGATGTTTCGCTGGTACTGCATGCAGACCACGGCGGCGGAAACAACTCCACATTTACCGATCATGTCGTCACCTCATCAGGAACGGATACTTATTCTGCCATATCCGCATCGATAGCCTCACTCAAAGGTCCCAGACATGGCGGGGCAAACCTGAGAGTCCAGATGATGTTTGATGATCTTAAAAACAGCTGTGACTGGAAAACAGATGACGGGGTCAGAGGATATCTTGAAAGGATATTAAATAAAGAAGCCTTTGACAGGTCGGGGCTTGTATACGGCATGGGACACGCTGTATATACATTGTCCGATCCGAGAGAGGTGATCCTCAAAGACATGGCAGAAAAGCTTGCCGAGGAGGCGGGCATGAGAGATGAGTTTGACCTGTATGACAGAGTCGAGCGCCTGTCCGGAGAGATGATAATGAGCCGTCATCCGGATCGAAAGCCTATATCTGCCAATGTTGATATGTATTCGGGACTGGTCTACAAGATGCTCGGCATCCCGAAGGAATTGTATACTCCGATATTTGCGATAGCAAGAATATCCGGATGGTGTGCCCACCGCATAGAAGAGCTCAAAAACCAGGGCAAGATCATTCGTCCTGCTTATATGTATGTTGGAGACAGGCTGGAGGTTCCCGATGAGTACAAGCGGGGAGACGCATAGGCAGGAGAGGAATAAATTGAAGGACAAATATCTGATTTTTTTTGATATAGACGGAACGCTTCTTGACAATGAGATGCAGGTCGTACCCGGATCGACAATAAGATCAATAAAAAAGCTTCGGGAAAACGGACATATCTGTATGATCTGTACGGGCAGATGCAGGGATATCTGGCCAAAGGAGATCCTTGACATAGGCTTTGACGGTGTTGTCGGAGGGTGTGGTACTCATATCATTTATCATGATGAGGAGCTGCTGCACGCAACGCTTCCGGGAAAGCTGCAGCGGGAGATCGCCGATGATCTTGTAAACTATCATATAGACGGAGTTCTCGAGGGTTCTGCCCATTCGTATTTTCACAGAGAGCCGTGGATGCCTGAGGTGGTGGGATTTTTCAAGACACCAAGACCCAAACGGGATATCGGCATGAAGGTATCGCCTGAGTTTGAAGCCGGAAGAATAGAGTTTTTGGACTCGGAGACACTTGATTTTGACAAGATGGCGCTCTGGTTCGATGAGACCGGCGACATGGCGGGTTTCAAGAAAAAATATGAGGATAGGTTTGATTTTATCGAACGCGATCCTACCTTTTATGAAATAGTTCCAAAAGGGTATTCAAAGGCTACCGGGATAGAATTCATGTGCTCATATCTCGGTATTTCCAAAGAAGCGACCTTTGGGTTCGGTGACAGTACCAATGATCTTCCCATGCTTCGTTTTACGGGAGTGTCGATAGCTATGGGGGACGGGAATCCGGCGATCTTCCCTGAGGTCGACTATGTGACGGATGCAGTGATGGATGACGGGATAGAAAAGGCGCTTATCCACTATGGTCTGATAGAAGCATAACGATCATAAGCTGTTACTGTTTATAGCCTATGGATACATATATCAGTTGTAAACTGTAACTTCTATATAGAAAGGCATGATATGGCAGTAAAAAGAAAAATAAAACTGAAAAAGCTCCTTGAAGATGTGACGTATGAGCTGCTGCAGGGTGATGAAGAGACAGAGGTAACGGATGTCGCTTATGATTCGAGAAAAGTGGGGGACGGATTTTTATTCGTTGCGATATCGGGAACCGTGGTTGACGGACATAGATTCATCCCCGGAGTGATAGAACAGGGAGCCGCGGTTTTGGTAGTGGAAAAAAGCCCGGAGCTTATCAGGGAAGAATACGGATTCGATTTGCCTGATGATGTGACAGTGATCCTTGTTAAGAACGGGAGAAGGGCGCTCAGTCTGATCTCCCAGACGTATTTTGACCACCCGATGAAGAAAATGACAAGCATAGGCATCACAGGGACCAAGGGCAAGTCAACGACCACATATCTGATAAAGAACATACTTGAACAAACAGGAAAAAAATGTGGTATCATAGGTACTATCGGAGTTGTGATAGGTGAAGAGGTAACGCCTATAGAGCACACTACGCCTGAGTCATATGATCTTCAGGAATATATTGCCGACATCTGCGAAGCGGGCTGTGAGTACTTTGTCATGGAGGTCAGCTCCCAGGGAGTGAAGATGGATCGGGTATATGGCATGGTATTTGACTATGGGATATTTACCAATATCACGCCCGATCACATAGGAGATAAGGAGCATGCTGATTTTAATGAATACCTGAGCTGCAAGGCAGAGCTTTTTGATCATTGCCATGTGGGTATTTTTAATGCTGATGATCCGCATACGGCAGGCATTATAAAAAGAGCGCATTGTCTTGTCAAGACCTACGGAGTTATGGGAGCGAGACCGGATCACTCAGATATAACGGATGAACAGTATATTGCGGGCTGTGAGACGTATACCCGGAAAAAAGACCTGCTTGCCGTTGATGTGGAGCATGTGAACTCATCTGACGAGCTCTCCATGAGATTCGGGGTGAGAGGACTTGTGAGAGGAGAAGCCGTCCTCGGGCTGCCCGGGAGCTTCAATGTTTACAATGCGCTGAGCGCTATGGCTCTTGGTGCTCTCATAGGAGTATCGGATGAGAAGATGATCTCAGCCATCAGGCATGTAGAGGTCAGAGGAAGGGTCGAGGTGGTGCCTACGGGGAGAGATTTTTCCGTGCTGATAGACTTTGCTCACAACGGGGTCAGCACTGAAAGCGTATTAAAGACTCTCAGGGGATATGATCCGGCGCGCCTGACAGCGATATTCGGATGCGGCGGCAACAGATCAAAGCTTAGAAGATATGAGATGGGAGAGGCAGTCGGAAAGCTTGCTGATTTTGCAATAATAACCAGTGACAATCCAAGAAAAGAAAAATTTGACGATATAGTTTCAGATATCAGGGTCGGGATAGACAAAACAGACATCGATTACGTCGTGATCGAGGATCGCATGGAAGCCGTGAAATACGCGGTGGACAATGCGGAGCCGGGCGATATGATAGTGCTCCTTGGCAAGGGGCATGAGGAATATCAGGAGATCGACGGAGTCAAGCATCATTACAGTGAGAGAGAGGCTGTTAAGGCAGCTCTTATAGGAGCGAGAAAATGAACAGAGGAATGGCATTTACCGGCAACAGAAAAAGACAGGTTCTTGTAGTAGATGATGAGCATATCAACCGCGAGATGCTCGGCTATATCATCAAACAGAAATATGAGGTCATATATGCCGAGAATGGTGAAGAGGCACTAAAGATCATGAAGGAGAGCGGCAAGAAGCTGTCTCTTGTCATGCTCGATCTGATGATGCCGGTGATGGATGGTTTTGAGGTGTTAAAGAAGATGCAGGAGGATCCGGGACTTAGCGCTATTCCGGTGATAGTTCTGACATCCGAGAAGTCGGCAGAGGTAGATTCGCTTAGGCTTGGTGCCTCAGACTTTATCACCAAGCCGTATGATATGCCGGAAGTAATTCTTGCCAGAGTAAAGAGAATAATAGAGCTTTCAGAGGACAGGCTCATCATAGAAGCGACGGAGAGAGATCATTTGACAGGGCTTTATACCAAG
>JAGBOK010000051.1 GCA_017633905.1 Eubacterium sp.
CCCGATCCCCCGAGATTTTCACTGTTTTCTATCACTGTTATCTTTTTTTCATATATTGATCTGAGTGCGGAGGCACTGCCGTCTGAGGACGCATTGTCAACAACAAAAATATCAGGCTCCACACCAACGGAATCAAGCACACTTTTTACACTCTCGATCACAAAATCTTTTTTATTGTAGTTGCAGATAACTACTCCGATCTCACTGTTCATACCTACCTCCTGAAAGAAATGCCTGATCCTGCCTTAGTGACAACAAAATTATATCATTTGTCATATATAACGTCAAGAAAAAAAGCGAGAGGCATGTCACCATACCTCTCACTAAAACATATACTGTATCGGTTTATTTCTCAGCTACTGCTGCTTTGATCATATCGGTAAGCTGCGGAACGATCTTGTTGAGATCTCCGACAATACCATAGTCTGCAACATCAAATATCGGAGCATCCTCATCCTTGTTGATCGCAATGATAAGATCAGACTCTTCCATACCGGCAACATGCTGAATGGCAACGGAAATACCGATGGCAAAGTAAAGGTTCGGACGAACCGTCTTGCCTGTCTGTCCAACCTGGCGTTCCTGAGGAAGCCAGCCATTCTCAACAACTGCACGGGAGCAGCTCACGGTGCCGCCGATAGCCTCTGCCAGATCCTCCAAAAGCTTGAAATTCTCTGCGCTTCCAACTCCGCGTCCGCCGGATACGAGGATCTTTGCATCCATGATATCAACAGTGGATGCTACTTTCTTTACGATCTCCTTGATCTCTACATATCTGTTGTCGGGAGTAAAGCCCGGATTGTACTCGATGATATTTGCCTTTGCTCCTTTGTTCGGCTCGATCTTCTGCATAACACCGGGTCTGACCGTAGCCATCTGAGGACGGTTGTACGGACAGGCGATAGTCGCGATAGTATTTCCTCCAAATGCCGGACGTGTCATGAGAAGCTGCTTCTCAATGTCCGTATTGGTCGCATTGTCATGGAAAGTATCGATATCAAGCTGTGTACAGTCAGCCGTAAGACCTGTGGCAACACGAGCGGAAACAGTAGGTCCAAGATCACGTCCGATCGGTGTAGCTCCTACGAGCATTACCTCAGGCTTGTACTCTTTTATAACTGATGCCAGCGCATGAGCGTATGGCTCTGTACGATAATCCTTGAGCTCCGGATCATCCACAACGATTACCTTGTCTGCGCCGTACTCAGCCAGCGCATCAGCCTTATCCTTGATACCTGACCCGATCAGTACGGCACTTACCTCGGTGCCAAGATCAGCAGCCAGATCCTTTGCTTTGCCCAACAACTCGAAGGCGATCCCTCCGATCACACCGTCGACCTGCTCAGCAAAGACATAAACGCCTTTATACTCTTCAATATTAGGTGTATTAGCCATTATATGTCCCTCCTTAAATCACATGCTTTTCTTTCAGTTTGTCAACGATGATGGTTGCGCCCTCTGTAGGATCAGCGGGAACAAACTTCTCTCCTGCGCCTTTTCTTACCTTGTCTGATGCTTTTGCGATCTTTGTGGGTGATCCGGACAGACCGATGTTTGAATCATCAACATCCTTAAGATCTGCCCTTCCCCATGTGGTGATCTCCTTGTCATAAGCATCCCATATCCCGCCGGGACTCATATATCTGGGTTCATTCAATTCTGAAAGAGCTGTGAGAAGACACGGCATCTTCGCTTTCAGTACATGATAGCGATCCTGATACTGACGCTCTACGATCACGGAATCACCTTCGATCTTAACATCCTGCGCATATGAAATAACAGGAAGCCCGAGATGCTCTGCGATCTGAGGTCCGACCTGTGCGGTATCACCGTCAATAGCCTGACGACCGGTGATGATAAGATCAAAATCAATATTGCGAAGAGCTCCCGCAAGTGTTGTTGAGGTAGCCCATGTATCTGCTCCTCCGAGCACTCTGTCCGTAACAAGGATACCCTTGTCTGCTCCCATTGCCATAGCCTCACGAAGCACATCCTCAGCTTTAGGAAGGCCCATGGTAAGAACCGTAACTTCTACATCGTCTCTCTCATCCTTGATGCGAAGGGCAGCCTCAAGACCGGCCTTGTCATCAGGATTCATAATAGTGAGCATCGCTGCTCTGTTAAGTGTACCGTCCGGGTTAAATACAACACCGCCCGCTGTATCCGGTACCTGTTTGATACATACTACGATCTTCACTTATAAACCCTCCTTTCTCACTTAAGCAGACTTCCTGAGATGACCATGCGCTGAACCTCTGATGTACCCTCGTAGATCTCCGTGATCTTGGCATCTCTCATCATGCGCTCTACATCATACTCACGAATATAACCATAACCACCAAACAGCTGAACAGCTTTGGTAGTAACCTCCATAGCTGTTTCTGCCGCAACAAGCTTAGCCATTGCTGCTTCTACCGAATATGAGACCTTGGCACCATCAGCAAACTCCTGCTACTTCATGGCAGCCTTGTAAACAAGCATCTTGGCAGCCTCGGTCTTGGCAGCCATATCAGCAAGCTGGAACTGTGTATTCTGCTGTCCAGCTATAGTGCGTCCGAACTGCTTTCTCTCCTTGGTATATTCGATAGTTCTTGCGATGGCACCCTCAGCAAGTCCGAGTGCCTGGGCAGCGATACCGATACGTCCGCCATCAAGAGTGTGCATGGCGATCGGGAAGCCCTTGCCTCTTGCTCCGAGAAGGTTCTCCTCGGGGATCCTTGCATCCTCAAATATAAGCTCATATGTAGATGATCCGCGGATACCCATTTTTTTCTCCTTGGTTCCAAATGAGAATCCGGGTGTTCCTTTTTCTACGATAAAAGCAGAGAAATTCTTCTTTTTGCGTCCTCTCTTGTCCTCAGTGATATCCGTAACGGCTATCACGATATAAACATCAGCCACTTTTCCGTTGGTGATGAAGCATTTGGAGCCGTTGAGAACCCACTCATGGGTGCTCTCATCAAGAACAGCCTTGGTCTGTGCTCCCTGCGCGTCAGTTCCTGCCATAGGCTCTGTAAGAGCGAATGCACCAAGCTTCTCGCCGTTGCAAAGAGGCGGAAGATACTTTTTCTTCTGCTCCTCAGTTCCGTATGTAAGGATCGGGTCAACACAAAGTGATGTGTGAGCCGATACAATAACTCCCGTAGTTCCGCAAACCTTGCTCATCTCCTCTACACACATGATGTAGGTGAGGATATCAGCACCCTGTCCGCCGTACTCTTTTGGTACGGGAATTCCAAGAAAACCGTATTTGCCCATCTTGTCAACGGTCTCCTGCGGGAATTTTTCTTCCTCATCAGTCTCCTGTGCCAGTGGCTTTACTTCATTTTCTGCGAAGTCCTGAAACAGCTGTCTTGCCATCTCATGCTTCTTGTCAAGTGTAAAATCCATTCAGCTTTTGCTCCTTTCGGTTTATAGTATTTCCGCATGAGCGCGGTCGTAGCTTTTTCTCCTCGCTCGGCAGATAAATGCCTCCTCGGAGAAAAACTACTGCCGCTCATGCTGCTTATGCATCAATACACGAACAGACTATATCCATGTATTTTTACCAAGATATGTGCACAAACATCTGTCAGTGCTTCTAAAAGGAAACAAACTATATCTGTTCGTGCTTAACTTATTAATACTTGAAGAATCCTTCTCCTGACTTGCATCCGAGCTTGCCGTCCGCAACATACTTTTCAAGCAGCGGAGCCGGCTTGTACTTCGGATCCTTGTCTGTACCCTCATAGATTACATTCATGATCGCAAGACAGATGTCAAGACCGATATAATCACCGAGGTGAAGCGGTCCCATCGGATGATTGCATCCGAGCTGCATAGCGATATCAATATCCTCAGCAGAAGCAACGCCCGCGTCAAGGACATTTACAGCCTCATTGATCATCGGGATCAGGATACGGTTTACGGCAAATCCCGGAGCTTCGTTGATACGTACCGGAGTCTTGCCGATATCCTCAGATATCTTTATGATCTTTTCAAATACTTCATCAGTTGTTGACTCACTCTTGATAACCTCGATCAGCTTCATGCGGGCTGCCGGATTGAAGAAATGCATACCTGAGAGCGGTCTGTCAAGTCCCTTGCCGATCTCAGAGATGTTGAGTGATGATGTGTTTGATGTGAAGATACAATCCTTCGGAACTATGCTCTGCAGTTCGGTGAAGGTGTCTTTTTTCACCTGCATATCCTCAAAAGCAGCCTCTACGATCAGATCGCAGTCCGTGCAGATGTCCTTGAGTCCTGTCTTGATGCGGCCGAGGATCTTGTCAGCGTCAGCCTGCTCCATTTTTCCCTTGGCAACCATCTTGTCAAGACCTTTTTTGATCTTCTCCTTGCCGCCTGCAGCAAACTCCTCCTTGATATCGCAAAGACGAACCTCAAAGCCATCGACCTGGGCGAAAGCCTGTGCGATACCGGATCCCATTGTTCCTGCTCCGATAACTCCTACAACCATTTTAAATACCTCCTATAAAAAAATTATGATTTCTTTACTTTTACTTCCAGTATATCACCTTTCCATATAGCTGTTCCTCTTATAACACTCATCTGATTCGTTATTTTTTGAGGTACATCCCCCATCAGTCCTTCATATATGACATTGCCATCCGCATCAAATATACGGATCCTGTTACTTATATCAAAGTTTTCAAGAAATGTAAACAGCTTACTCATGATACACCTCCAATTATCTGTTGACGAAATCCACTACCTTTTTCTTCTCCTCTTTGGGGGCGAGGAAATTGCCCATTCCTGCCTTCTGATCCTCTGTCTCAAAGCAGTCACCGAAAAGCTTCTCCTCGAGGGCAACAGCATCATCAATATTCATCTGGTAGCCCTCATTGATCGCTTTTTTGCAGTTCCTGACTGCGATCGGTGCCTGTGCGGCAATGGTATTTGCAAGCTTCTTTGCCTGCTCCATAAGCTCAGCCTGCGGATATACGGCATTTACAAGTCCTATGCGGCATGCCTCGTCTGCTTTGATATTTCTCGCAGAAAAAATCATCTGCTTTGCCATGCCCATGGGAACAAGTCTCGCAAGTCTCTGTGTGCCGCCAAAGCCCGGTGTGATGCCGAGTCCGACCTCAGGCTGTCCGAATACCGCATTGTCAGAGCAGATGCGGATATCACATGCCATTGAGATCTCACAGCCTCCGCCAAGAGCGAATCCGTTTACAGCGGCGATCGTCGGGATAGGAAGCTTGGAGAGCTTTAAGAACACATCATTTCCCTTTTTGCCGAATGCCTCTCCCTCAGCCTTGGTAAGCGTGCTCATCTCACCGATATCTGCTCCGGCAACAAATGACTTCTCTCCGGCGCCGGTCAGGATCACGCAGCGGATGGCATCAAGATCAATAGCATCGATAGTCTGGTCAAGCTCATCAAGAACCTGTGAATTCAATGCGTTGAGAGCTTTCTCACGGCTGATGGTGATGATCGCGACCTTGTCCTCTACTTCACATTTGATAAATTCCATTTATATATATCCTCCTGTACTAAACTAAACCAGCCGGTCAAAATGACCGGCCAGCTTTTTATTCATTATCAGTCTCTCTCTACGATCGCAGCGCAGCCCATACCGCCGCCGATGCAAAGTGTTGCAAGACCCTTCTTGGCATCTTTTTTCTGCATCTCATGAAGAAGTGTTACGAGAATACGGCAGCCTGATGCCCCTACCGGGTGTCCGAGAGCGATAGCTCCGCCGTTGGGGTTGAGCTGCTTCTCAACATCGATCCCAAGATCTTTGCCTACAGCTACGGACTGTGCCGCAAATGCCTCATTTGCCTCGATGATATCAAAGTCCTCGATCTTGTAGCCTGTCTTCTCCATAACCTTCTTGGTAGCTGCAACAGGTCCAATACCCATGACCTCAGGGCGAACGCCTGCAAGAGCGCCGGCAACATAAGTAGCCATAGGTGTAACACCAAGCTCCTTTGCCTTGTCTTCGCTCATAACAACAATAGCGGCAGCACCGTCATTTATTCCCGATGCGTTTCCTGCCGTTACAAACCCGTCCTTGTTGATAGGTCTCATGGATGAGAGCTTTTCAAGTGTTACATCGGGACGCGGTCCCTCATCTGTATCAAAGATAACAGTCTCTTTTTTCTTCTTTACCTCTACAGGTACGATCTCATCCTTGAATGCTCCTGACTCGATGGCAGCCTTGCACTTCTGCTGTGAGTTGAACGCGAACTCATCAAGCTCCTCGCGGGTAAGTCCCCACTCGTTGCAGATATTGTCCGCAGTCTGGATCATGTGATAGTCATTGAATGCATCCCAAAGTGCATCCTTTACCATAGTATCGACAAGTGCGCCCTGGCTTGCGCTCGGCCAAGTCATACGATATCCGTAGCGTCCCTGCGGGATAGCATACGGTGCATTTGACATATTCTCCATACCGCCCGCAACAACAATATCAGCGTCTCCTGCCTGGATCATCTGAGCTGCCTGAACTATGGCATTGAGACCTGATCCGCAGACAACGTTGGATGTTACTGCCGGTACCTCTACAGGAAGTCCTGCTTTGATAGATGCCTGACGAGCTACGTTCTGTCCCTGACCTGCCTGGATAACGCATCCCATATACACATGATCCACCTGCTCCGGCTTCACACCTGCACGGTTAAGCGCCTCCTTGATAACAATTGCTCCCAGATCTGCAACAGGAATAGTCGAAAGTGACCCACCCATTGTTCCGATAGCTGTACGACATGCTCCTGCTAAAACAACCTTTTTTGACATTAATATAGAACCTCCTTTAATATTTTTTGCCACAAATGTGACACTCTTTCAATATAATAACAAAAACCCCGTCTCTTGTCAATGAGAAAACTAAAATCTCTCTTTTAGAGCCCGCGCCACAACGGGCGGAACCATCTTGGAGACATCAGAGCCGTATCTTGCCACTTCTTTTACGATCGTTGAGCTTAAATACGAGTATTCAAGACTTGTGACAAAAAACATTGTATCGACCGCAGGCTCGATGCTTCTGTTGGTCTGGGCGATCTGCATCTCGTACTCAAAATCAGTCACCGCCCTCAATCCCCTTATGAGCAGACCGGCTCCGTTCTCTCTTGCAAAATCAACAGTCAGTCCGTCAAAGGTTTTTACCGTCACATTTTTTATGTCCGAAGTGATCTGTTCAAGCATCTCCACCCTTTCCTCTCTGGAAAAAAGCGGTTTTTTCTCATTGTTTACCAAAACTCCGATTATAAGCTCATCAACGCAGTCCGCAGCTCTCTTTATAATATCGATGTGACCATAGGTAACGGGGTCAAAGCTCCCGGGATATACAGCTTTCATTTAACTACCTCTTGTTCGATTTTCTCCACAGATGCATCTTCTCAGCCTCTGCTATCAGTCCGTCTCTAAAATCCGGGTGAGCTATGCTGATCAGCTTCTCCGCACGCTCCCATGCCGAGCAGCCCTTTAGATTTACGATGCCGTATTCCGTGACCACATACATAACGCACGGTCTCGGATCAGTAACAACAGCACCGTCCGCAAGAGTAGGACGAATACGGGATACCGTCTCTCCCTGCTTGTTGGTAAACGTGGATGAGAGGCAGATGAAGCTCTTGCCTCCGTTTGACTTGTATGCTCCGAGAACAAAATCCAACTGTCCTCCCGCACCCGAAATATTTTTTGTCCCGGCAGATTCTGAATTAACCTGACCATACAGGTCGATATCGATCGCGTTGTTGATGGATATGAAATTATCATGCGCGGAGATCACATCGATATCATTGGCATAGTCGACCGGAACACTCATGCACTCGGGATTGTTATCTATATAATCATAAAGCTTTTTGGTGCCGGCTCCAAACGCATAGGTCTGGCGTCCTTTGTTTATATTCTTGCAGTTTCCGGTGATCTTTCCTGCCATTGCCATATCTACAAATCCGTCAACATACATCTCAGTGTGAACACCGAGATCCTTCAGATCAGACTCCGCAATAAGAGCTCCCACTGCGTTCGGCATACCTCCAATGCCAAGCTGCAGACATGCTCCGTTTGGTATCCTCTCCACGATAAGCTTTGCCACAGCCTTGTCGATATCGGTAGCAGGACCTCCGGCAGGAAGCTCTCCTATTGCCGGCGACTCTCCTTCTATGATACCCGTTACCTGTGAAACATGGATCCTCTCATCGAATCCGCCAAGACATCTTGGCATATTTTTATTGACCTCAATATAGACCTTATCAGATCTTGATACGGCTGCTGCAAGGTGAGATGCCGACGGTCCAAAAGAAAACCAACCGTGCTCATCCATGGGCGCCACCTGGAAAACGCTGACAGAGATGCCCTCTTCAAGGTCTCTGTAATACCTCGGAAGCTCAGAGTATCTGATAGGTGCATAGAAAGAAAAACCGTCCGCTATCGCCTTTCTCTCTATTCCGCTCATGTGCCATGAGTTCCATGAAAAATGCTCCGCGGGATCATCGATCTTGAAAACCTCAGGCACCCACATGAGTATCCCTCCGCGAAGCTTAACATCTTTGAGCGCAGGCATCCTCTTTGCCAATGCCTTGTCAAACTCAACACATGTGTTCGCGCACCACCCGTAGTCTACCCAGTCGCCGTCATGAACCTGTGCGGCAGCCTCATCGGCGCTAACAAGCTTTGAATTGTAGATCTCTTTAAAATCCATGTTGAACTCCTTTCAAAAATGTTTTATATAGTTTCATCCCTGATGAATTCTTTTTTAGTTCAGCAATGTCTCCATTGCATAATAATACGGTTTCATGCCGCATTTCTCGTAAAAGCGAAGTGCAGGTCTGTTCCCCTCCCAGACATGGAGCGTCACCCTGTCGCAGGCATTTTTCTTTGCAAAGTTTATCACCTCATCGTAGATCTCTTTGGCATAACCCTTGCCTCTTTCCTTCTCATCAAAGCATATATCATCGATATACAGCTCGACCTGATCTTTGATGTTATTCTGACCTATGGTTCTTTTGAACTGGGTAAAAGCATAGCCGATCACATTGTCCTCATCGTCTGCATACACAAATACAGGCGTCACCGGATCACAGATTATGCCTTCAAGCTCATCCTGTGTATATTTGGTCTTATCATGAATAAACAGATCATCTCTTATATCAGCATGAACATTATTTACCTGTTTTAACAATAAAAGAATTCCTTCGATATCCTTGTATTCTGCCCTTCTGATGCTCAATTCTTTATCTCCACTATCCGTATCTGTCCACGGACATCAATTCAGAATGCACCGATCATGGAAATGCCGGTATAATCAACATTTCACAGATCAATCTACTGTCTCACTTACCATACCATCTGCAATTACCGTCCTTGTAGATCACAAGTACAGTATAACCATCATGCGAAGAAACAAAGTCCTTTGCTCCCTCGTCGCCGCTTACAAAAATAGCTGTTGCATACGCATCACAGATGAACCCGTCCGGTCCCATCACTGTGACAGATGCTATACCGCTCTCTGCCGGCATCCCCGTCTTTGGATCCATAATATGATGGTAACGCCTGCCGTTTTCTTCAAAATACCGCTCATAATTCCCGCTGGTCACGACCGCACCGTCTGAACACTCCACCTTGTCATAGAGAGAATCTGTATTCAACGGATCGGTGATCCCCACCACAAACGGTCTGCCGTCCTCTCTCACGCCCACGGTTTGGACGTTGCCGCCCAAAGAGACGATCCCGTTCGCACCATACGATCTGATGATATCGCACAACACATCGGACAGATAGCCCTTGGCACACGCGCCGAGGTCTATCATGGCACCGGGAGCACGCGATGAAAGCCGCACATCATTTTCACCGTCTACGCTTCCAAGCTCGATATTTTCATATCCGACATCCTCTAATACATCATCTATCTCGCTGCCTGTCGGCACATGATGCTCACTGCCGGTAAATCCCCAAAGCTTTACTACCGGATAGATACTGATATCAAACGCGCCCTTTGTTTCCTCTGATACATGTATCGCCTTTTTTATCAGCTCCCATGTATCATCAGAGACAGTGATCCATTCACCCTTTTTGGAATTGAGTCTGCTGATATCACTGTCGGGATCAGTCACGGAGAACTCTCTCTCCATCCTGTAGATCACATCCCTGAGCTCCGTCATGATCTCATCAGGCGATTTAGTCGTCTCATCAGTCGGATCCAGAGTGATCTGCATCACGGTATCCATTGCAAAAAACTCTTCGCTGAGTGATTCTTTGCCGGCAGTTTTATGTGTGTTACGGTATATGATCACGATCCCTGCCAATATTGCAAGGATTACCACTACAGCAATTATGATCTTTGTTCTTTTGTTCATGATCTATCCAAGCTGTGATTTCATGACCTCTATGGCATGAGCCAAAGCCTCGTCTATCTTCTCGGGGAGCTTTCCTCCTGCCTGTGCCATGCTCTTTTTACCGCCGCCTCCGCCGCCGACTATCGGAGCAGTATCCTTGATAAGTGCGCCTGCGTCCGCACCTTTTTCTATAGCGCTGTCCGTGGCAGTGGCTATGAGGCTGACCTTGCCTCCATCGCCTGCGGATGAAAGCACGATATAAGCATCAACAAGCTTATCCTTTATCTCATCACTAAGCTTTCTCAGGTCATTGTTGTCTGCGCCATCTATCTTTCTTGCAACAAGCCTGATCCCACAGTGATCTATCGCTCCTTCGTTTACATCACCAACTGATTCCTTGGCTATTTTTGCTTTCAGCCTGTCATTTTCCTTTTGAAGCTCCTTTAACTCAGCCTGCAGATGAGCGACCTTCTCATCGACCTCTGCGGGTGAGCTTTTCAACCTGTTGGCAGTCTTTTTCAAAATATCATCAGACTCATCAAGATATTTAAAAAGTCCAAGTGAGGTGAGTGCTTCTATACGCCTCACTCCTGATGCAATACCGGACTCCGATATGATCTTGAATGCCGTGATATCCTTTGAATTTCCGATATGGGTCCCTCCGCAAAGCTCTATGGAAAAGCCCTCAACAAATACAACTCTTACCTTTTCTCCGTATTTCTCACCAAACAAAGCCATTGCGCCAAGCTTCTTTGCTTCATCAATAGCCATCTCTTTGGTAAATACATGAAGCCCTCTTCTGATCTGGTCATTGACCATATCCTCGACCTGTCTGATCTCTTCATCTGTCATGGGAGAAAAATGAGTAAAGTCAAATCTCAGTCTCTCATTATCGACATAAGAACCTTTTTGCTCAACATGCTTTCCAAGCACCCTTCTCAGTGCCTCCTGCATGATATGTGTCGCAGTATGGTTGATCGCCGTCAGGTTTCTGCGTGTTTTATTGACCTCAAGCTTGGCGATCTCTCCCTTTTTGATGGAGCCGTCCGTCACCTCTCCGACATGTCCGATCTTGGTTCCCTGCAGATGAATAACATTATCGACCCTGAAGCTTCCCGACGGAGTCTCTATGAAGCCGACATCATGCTCCTGTCCGCCCATCGTTGCGTAAAAAGGTGTCTCGTCTACAATTATGGTACCCTTCTCGCCCGATCCGAGGCTTTCTACTATAGCATCCGTAGATGTGATGACACTGACAGGCGATGAGTATACGAGATTCTCATAACCGACAAACTCAGATCCCACACCCGGATCGATCTTCTGATAAACAGTCTCGTCAGCGCCCATATAGTTGGTTTCCTTGCGGGCAGCTCTGGCTGTCTGACGCTGTATCTCAATCGCGCGGTCAAAGCCTCTCTCATCGACTGTCATTCCATGCTCAGAGAGTATCTCAAAGATCAGATCAAGAGGAAAGCCATAGGTGTCATTCAGACGAAAGGCAAGCTCTCCGGGAAGCTCTGTTATACCCTCTTCTTTCATTTTTTCTATACCGATCTCGAGCATCTGGAGGCCCTGGTTGATCGTGCGGGAGAAATTCTCCTCCTCAACACTTATGACCTTGTTGATATACTCTCTTCTGTCTTCAAGATCGGGATATCCGGACTTTGAGTCATCTATGACAACATTGCAAAGATCTGATAAAAATATACCGTCTATTCCCAAGAGCCTTCCGTGTCTTGCAGCTCTCCTCAAAAGACGTCTGAGTACATATCCGCGGCCTTCATTTGACATGGTGACGCCGTCTGATACCATAAATGTAACGGATCTGATATGGTCTGTGATAACACGCACGGAGACGTCCTTTTTATCATCCTCACCGTACCTGACCCCTGCGATACGGCATACCTCATCTCTGAGATGTCTGATCGTATCAACATCAAAGATGGAATCAACATCCTGCATCACGGTGGCAAGGCGCTCTAACCCCATGCCGGTATCGATGTTTTTGTTTTCAAGCTCTGTATATCCGCCATTGCCATCACCCTCAAACTGGGTAAAAACATTGTTCCAGATCTCTATATAACGGTCACAGTCACATCCGACGGTACAGCCAGGTTTGCCGCAGCCGTATTTCTCTCCCCTGTCAAAATATATCTCAGAACACGGACCGCAGGGACCTGCTCCGTGCTCCCAAAAGTTGTCCTCCTTGCCAAACCTGAATATTCTCTCGGGAGATATACCGATCTCCTTCTCCCAGATGGAAAACGCCTCATCATCCTCCTCATAGACGGACGGATAGAGACGGTCTGCCGGGATCTCCAAAACCCCGGTCAGAAACTCCCATGACCAGGCTATAGCCTCGTGCTTGAAATAATCTCCAAATGAGAAATTTCCAAGCATCTCAAAAAAAGTACCGTGCCTTGCGGTATGTCCTACATTTTCTATGTCTCCGGTGCGGATACATTTCTGACAAGTCGCGACCCTTCTTCTCGGCGGGATCTCCTGTCCCGTAAAGTACGGCTTTAGAGGCGCCATGCCTGCATTTATAAGCAAAAGGCTCTTGTCATTTTGCGGCACAAGCGAGAAGCTTGGCATCACGAGATGACCCTTGCTTTCAAAAAAGTCAAGAAACATTTTTCTAAGTTCGTTCAGTCCATAGGGTTTCATTATGATAATTCCTCCGAAAATATTATATCCTCTGTCTGTCAAGATAGTTTTTCAGGTGAAAATGCTTTGTTTTATGCGCCACAAAGAGAGTTCCGATATCTTCTCCGGCAAATACTCTCCCGATATTGTCCATATCATCACCGTTTATTATGACCATGTCCGCTCCGGCATCGTTGGCGATACCCGCGGCTTCAAGCTTTGAGATCATCCCTCCGGTGCCAAGATCCGTATGGGGGCCTCCCGCCATATCGAGCATCTCATCAGTGATAGCTTCTACCTCGGGTATTCTGACTGCGTCCGGATTTATTGACGGATCATCAGAATACAGCCCGTCGATATCACTTAACAGCACGACCATATCAGCCCCTGAGATCGCGGCGACTATCGCAGACAGATAGTCGTTGTCGGAAAGAGTGAACTCATCCGTCGCAACCGTATCATTCTCATTTACTATCGGAATCACTCCCATTTTCAGAAGCTCCCTGAAAGTGTTCTGGGCATTGTGACGCGATGTATCATCAGCTATCGTCACCTTGGTCATCAAAACCTGTGCTGTCTTTTGATTGTATTCAGAAAAAATCTTCTGATAAACAGTCATGAGCCTTATCTGACCGACAGCCGCACACGCCTGCTTCACTGACTGCTCGGTCGGGCGTTTTTCCAACCCGAGAGCTCTTCTTCCAACGGCTATCGCTCCTGATGAAACTATCATGACATCCTTGCCCTGATTGTGAAGATCAGATACTATCCTGATGAATTTTTCCAGCTTTACCAGATCAAGAGCTCCTGTCTCCTCATGTGTGATCGTGGATGTTCCGACCTTGAAAACTATTCTTTTTTTATCCTTGAAGTTCTCTCTGTGAAGATTCATTTTTCATTATATCCTTAATTAATTTTGGCACGACGATATATTATAACATCAACTCTCATATAAGGCAAGCAGAATTTGCCATCTCATCTCCTATCACCTCGGAGACCCTGAGCCCGTCCATTGCAGCCGACAAAATGCCGCCTGCATAGCCTGCGCCCTCACCGCACGGATACAGTCCGCTTATGCTCACGCTTTGAAGCGACTTTTCGTCCCTGACTATCCTTACAGGTGATGATGTCCTTGATTCCACACCGATCACCAGTGTATCGTCATCATCGAAGCCCTGTATTTTCCTGCCAAACTGTGTGATCGCATCTGTCACTGCCACCACGATGTCTTTGGGCATTGCATTGCCAACATCGGCATATTTCCACAGTCCCCTTACGGAAGGCTGGTTGCTTGACAGCTTTCCCATTGTGCCCGTTCCTTTGGGCGCTGCCGTGATTTTTAGGCTATGCGGATCCCCTGCATCATCAAGATCTATCTCATCAAATACATCATCCTCCTGATCTGACCCTGATGCCTCCCTGAAATCTCTGAATCTCTGCACGGGTATATAGCCATCAGCCAGATCAAACATCGACTTTTCAAGCTCTGCCTGATATCTCATTCCCGCAAATACATCATCTTCCGGAGTTTCAAGACTTTTCGGGTCAACGGTCACAACTATGGCAGCGTTGGCATAGCCTGACTCCCTGTCCGCATTGCTCATACCGTTTACAACAAGATGACCCTCTTCAGTTGATGAGTTTACCACAAATCCTCCCGGGCACATACAAAAAGAATACACGCCTCTTCCGTCATTCGCTTTGCCCGTCAGCTTGTAATAGGCAGCAGGCAGTACTGTTTTTTGTTCTCCGTACTGCGCCCTGTCGATATCTGATTGCCTGTGCTGGACCCTGACTCCGACTGCAAACGCCTTGGATGTCATTTTTACACCCTGCTTAAAAAGCGTTAAAAATGTATCCCTTGCGCTGTGCCCTATTGCCAGAACAACATGGCTGCACGGCAAAACATCCACCTCGCCGGTCTTATTGTTTTTTACCCAGACGCCGCTGACAACGCTCGTTTTAGATCCCCCGGCACTGTTTTTTTCTTCAAGATCAAGCTTTTGTACGCATGAATTAAATAAAAATGTTACGCCCTGCTTTTCCATGGCATGACGCATCTTTACCATCACATCCCTCAAAACATCCGTACCGATATGAGGCTTTGCATCATACATTATATCCCTGCATGCGCCAAATCTTACAAAGGTCTCAAGAATAAACCTTTTTGCACCGTCTCTGTCCTTTACTCCGGAATTCAGCTTCCCGTCAGAAAAGGTACCGGCTCCGCCCTCGCCGAAGCAGACATTGCACTCGGGATCAAGCTCTCCCATATCCCAGAAGCGCTCTACCTCCTCTATCCTCTCTTCCATTTGACCTCCGCGCTCGATGATGACCGGTCTTAACCCTCTCATCGAAAGCGCGTATGCAGAAAAAAGTCCCGCCGGTCCCGCACCGATAACAACTATTCTCTTTTCCTTTTGGGGTTTTATCTGGGTCAGCTTTCTGTCATAGACAGGGGGCTTGCTCATCATTCTCAAAGATCTGTTGTTACGGTTTTTCTTTAATATTGCTTCTTCATCATCAGCGATAAACCTGACTCCGTAAACATAAAAAAGCTCGGGCTTTCTTCTCGCATCAAGACTTCGTTTGGATATTTCAAACCTTCTGAGTATATCAGACGATACCTTTAGTCTTTTGGCTGTGATCTCCTTCAGATATTCTCTCTCCGCTTTTGTTCTCTCTGACATATATCCCAAAGATGCCTCCGATGAAGGTCTGTCATTGGTATCAACGCCCATAAGCTCATCTACGGCTTTTATCAGCTCGTTGTATTCGATCTTTATCTGTCCCAGTTCCAACATCATTAACTCCTTAATATATCACCCGCTGCAAGTATTGCACCCGACCACGCAAGATGAAGGTTGTAGCCGCCGCACACTCCATCAATATCAACAAGCTCGCCAAGAATATACAGTCCCTCATGCAGTCTGCTCCCAAACGTATATGGTGAGATCTCATCTGTCGGTACGCCGCCTGAGCTGACCTGCGCCTTGTCGATACCATAAGTGTCGGTAATTGTAAATTCAAAATGCTTCAAGGCTTTTACACATGCTTTTCCCATCCCCCTGCCAAGAAGGTTTATCCACTTGACAGGGACAAGCCCGTCGATCCCGTGCGAATCTATCCAATCTGACAACTCATCGGCATCAAGACCCGGAACAAAATCTATCTCGCCCCACACCGGCTTGTCCGCGGCTAATGCCCTGGCTGCGATCCTGCAAAGCTGAAATACGGGGATCCCGCTGACACCGGTCTTTGTTATTTGGATCTCACCGGTCTCTTTTCCCTCGCATATTCCATCGACATACAAAGAAAAGCTCCCCTGTATCCTGGTTCCCGCGACATCCTTCCAAAACCTCCCTGCGCACTCCATACCGGTAAGCCCCGGATAAATATCTGTTACCGTATGACCCAAACCGCGCACGAGCCCGTACCCGTAGGAAGAGCCGCCCTGCTCTGCTCCTGCCGCTCCGCCTGATGCCATGACAAGATAATTGCAGCTGTATTCCATATCATCCGTTTTTACCAAAAATCTGGCAGGATACCCTGTCACTTCACCTGTTTCATTATCTATATCGATTATGTCCGTGACATTATCCTCAGTCATATGATCAAAGCATATGACCTCCCTAACCCTTGAATCGAGTCTCAGTTTCACTCCTCTTTTTTTCATCTCTCTGTACAGCGCGCCAACGACCGTGGCTGCCTGATTGGAATGCGGATACACATAACCGTCCTTTTCTCTTGTAAAGACTCCTATCTCCTCGAATACAGACCTCACTCTCGTCGGAGTCACCGAAGCTATCACCTTGTCTATCCACTCTCTGTCACCATAATAGTGTTTCCAGCTCATATCCATGTTGGTCAGGTTGCAGCGGCCGTTTCCCGTTGCAGACAGCTTTTTCCCGATCCTCCCCTCCTTCTCGATCACAAGGACGGAAAGCTCATCACACGCTAAAAGGCAGGCGCTAAGAGTTCCCGAAGCGCCTGCCCCAACGATAACTATATCATAGTATTCATAACCCTGTATGTTATGATCCATTGGTTTCACTATCCTTCTGTTAGGAAATTCTGTTCATTTTCATTGCAGAACAACCGTTTCTCTAACCTCTGATTTCACTGCGTTCGTCATCGCTAAAAGAAACCGGCTATGGTCTTCCTATTTTCAGCGGATGTCTGTAGTATGCATTGGAGATCTTGATGCCATCACGGTGATTGGAAGCGTGTATTACCTGTCCGCCACCGATATACATTGCAACATGACTCACACCGCCACTGCCGTAGAAGAACAGATCACCGGGTCTTGGATCGGAAACACTCGTCGTACATCCCGCCTGTGCCGATGAGCTGTGAGGCAGGCTCCTGCCAAAATGTCTCCATATAAGCATCGTAAAGCCGGAGCAGTCACATCCGCTTGTAAGGCTCTCACCGCCCCATACATATGGATTGCCCAAAAACTGCATCGCATAGGATACGATCCCGTATGTTCCTTCGCTCTCTCCGGTCTCCGGATCATATTTGAACTTCGTAGCTCTTTTTAGAGAAAACTGCTCTCTCACATATTCCTTTGAGACAAAAGCATAATCATCATCCACCATGATACAGATAAACTCATTCATATGCTCGAGCAGATAATCCATGCCGCCCGCTCTCTCTATAGCCTCATCAGAAATATCTTCTTTCTTGATGATCTTCTGAAGGAACGCCTCATCGACATTCTCATTCATGATCTCGAACTCCTCGCCCGTATCACACACGGAGTAGATCGGAGCAGTCACGGACGGAAGCGCTCTTACATTCAGTGAATCAGTCATGATCTCAACACAGTCACGGCCTACCTCGGCTGCCAGAGCCTCAGCCTCCTCATCCATGACAAGATACTCAGCCTTGACATATCCGGAAACCTTGCCGGATACGATCTTTGCCCATCCCTTCTTCACATTATAAATATGACAGCCTGAATTCTTTACCATCTTTCCGATGATACGTCCCTTTTTTGAAGGCTCCTTGCGGACATTCAGATACTGGCTCACATCAGCTATTCCAAGCCTTGAATAATTGAGATTCAGTCTGATATGCTCACCGTCTCTGATCGCTGACTCAATCTCTGTCGCGGGACCAGTGACAATCTCCTCGTCAGGCTCCATGCTGCTTCTCAGGTCATCACCCTGCATCAGCAGAAGCGGATCCTTTGCCAGCAGCTCACCATTTGCTATCCTGGTACAATAGTCATTCAAAAGAACCGCAGCACCGCTGACCTCCTGCTCTGTTCCCATGCCTGCCGCATATACCTCTATGGTAGTCATAACAACGGCGATCGCAAAAACACCTGCAATAACAGTAGCTGCTATCCTCTTTACTCTGTCCATAAGATATCCCCTTTTATCCAAATTTGTTACAAAATTGTTACACCATGTCACAAATTATACCGCCTATCACCGTGATTGTCAACTGTTTTTTTATACAAAAGAAAACCGCGCCCTGTCATTAAAGCACGGAAAATCAGATATTCCACAATATTTTGTACATACAGACTACATCAGTCGACTAAATATTACTATTTAGCTTTGTTATCCTTGGCAAGAAGTTGTTCAAGTTCAGACCTTGATGCTTTGAAAACTTCGATAAGCTGCGGAGAAAATGAGCCGCACTCACCGTTTATTATCATGGAATAAACTTCAAACCTTGATATTTCTTTCTTGTAAATGCGGTCACTGATCGCATTTTCATAAGCATCCGCTAGTCCGACGACCTGTGCTCCTATAGGGATATCATCACCCCTTTTTTTCTCGGGATACCCGTCACCGTAATACCTCTCATGATGGTTGAGGGCAAGCTCCGCACAGCACTCAAAAAACTCTCTGTCGGGATCATCCTTGGGCAGATGTGATGCTGCCTCATTAAACATTTTATATCCCTTGTAGGTATGGCTTTTGTATATCTCATACTCTTCTTCCGTAAGCCTGCTGGGCTTGTAAACGATCTTGTCCGGGATCCTGATCTTCCCTGCATCATGAAGCGTTGCCGCGCTCGATATCATCCTGACCTCTGCATCCGTCAGCTTGTACTCAGGATACATTTTTTTTAGCCCTGCAAGAAGAACATAGGTTATCATACCTACCCTGCGGGCATGCTGTGATGTTGTATAATCTCTGTTCTCGATGATGGCGCCGAAATATCTTGCCATCTTTGCGCTGGCTTCTACCATGTCTTTACTCCTAACGCTGTCACAGCTTGGTGCGTATCTGGTACCCTACCTTGCCGTCCTTTTTTAGAAATCTAACATTTTTTAGAGTTTCTCTCACCATATATACCACAGAGCTGACAAATATCCTCGTGCCGGGATATACAGTTCCCTTCACATCGATCTCCGCATCCTTCTGAGCAGTCATCTTTACGATCCTGATCTCTCTCTCCTCCAAAAGACCTTTGAGTTCTTCCTTCTGTGTGTATAGCGCATTGGTAAGCTTATTATAAAATTCTTCTACCTGGGCGGTTCGTTCTTCCATATTTACAATCTTATCAATACCCTCTTCAAGCGTTACAATATCCTTTTGAAGCTTCTCGCATTTGTCCATGAGAATCTGATATGCTTTGGTATCACCGTCTCCTACGCCCACCTCGATGATCGACTTGGACTCGGCAACATTTCCTATGCCGAAGCACTCAATACCGGTCTTTGCGACCGTATGTCCTCCTATTATCACACCTCGTCTGCCTGCTACACTTAAAAATCCCTCACAGGTAGTATTGCAATTGAGAAGATAGGTACAAGTAATATCTCCCTCCGCCTTCAGCACGCAGGATTCAAAGAACTGTCCGATAACATTCCCCTTGGCATTGATCTCGGATTCACTCCTGCCCTGCACTCCTCCTTTGATGAGGATGTCCTTGCCGGCAAATATCGAGCACTGTTCACAGTTGCCCTCTATCGTAACATTGCCTGACGCGGATATCAAATATCCCGCTTCGACATTCCCCATAATATTTACATCACCGTCAAAGTTGATGTTGCCGACCGCAAGATCGACATCACCGTCAACGTTGTAAACACTCCTGACCTCGATATTTCCGTCATCATCCATCTCGATGATACCGGTGACATCAGCTATATACTGTTTGCCGTTCTCCGAGACATGAAATCCCTTGCCTTTGAGTGAGGGCAGCTCCTTGCCGCGCTCCGGAGTCAATATGTTTCCATATACATCATACCCGAACTCACCGGCAGTCGCCGATATATAATCCGCGATGACCTGTCCTTTTTCTACTGTTTCAAAAAGCTCAATACCCTTGTAGTCCACCGAGCCGTTGGGCAAAAGCTTGGGTGTTGATTTTACTTCCTTCCTGAAATGATAATCAAAATATCCGTCCTTGCCCATGACGGCAGGCTTGCCCTCGGCTATCACCATATCGGTAAAGAACATCTGCTCATCTATCATCTTCTTGATGACATCCTGTTTGATGCCCTGTTTGACATCAAATTCACGCAGAGCCCTCATCACCTCTCTGACACCTATGGTTATATTGTTGTTCGGCTGGGTGAGATTGAGCGTCACGCTCATCTTGTCCTCAGATACAAGGATATGGATATCCCGTTTGAGTTCAAGCTCGACTTCTTCGGCATTTTCTATCTTGTCAGCTATGTCACCGATGAGCTCCTTGGCAAGCTCGAGAGCAGGATTTACGACCTCATTTTGTTCGAGGAGCTTCTCCGCCTCGGAGCCAATGTCAAAGTCGATAGTCGGGAGATCATCCATCGTAAGCAGATCAGAGACTACGACCTGTGACATGATCTCATCAACTCTGGAATCTAATTCCTCATCCTCTGCCACCTGATCCCTGATCCCCGCTATCTGTTCCGGATCAAGCTCGACCTTCGCATACCTGGCAGTGTCGAGCCCTCTTTCTATCCCGATGCAGATCTCCTTCATCTGTTCGGGAGTAAAGTCAGGATCAAGGATCGGTTTGACATCCAGTTTTTTTTCAAGGTTCTCCCTGATCACCTGCATCTGCATCCAGTTGAAGCCGCCGCTCGCATATCGGGATACATCTACGCCGTTCTCGATCCCGAGTATCAGCTCTTCAAGCTGAACACCGTACAGATTGAGTCCCAGATACGGCTTTATATTTATATTTTTTTTATGTGCCTCTATAATGGCAGACAGCTGATCCGCATCAAAGCCTCTGTCCAGATACTCGATCAGATCTATCCCCTCCATGCGTCCGCGGACATACTCATAGACCTTTTTGCCCTGATGTCCCTTGCCGACACACAGCATGGCGTCTATATTATGCTCCTTGCCGAGCGCCAGCGCCCTGATGGTAAAGGGTTCAAGTCTGGGATTGGCATAGGCGACCATACTGACGCCTTTTTCTATTCCTGAGCGTATCTCTCTCATCTGGTAAGGAGAAAGCTCCTTTTTTGCATACAAAGAAACATCGATATTTTTGGCGAGACCGCGTCTTATCTCCTCACACTGCAAAGCATCAAAGCCCTGTTTCGCATAGGCAGCCATATCTATTTCAGCTTTTGAGTTAGCCTCTGCCATACCTATCCCTCCTATTTGATGATCTTTGCTTCCTTGCCCACAAGCTCAGAGACCTTGGAATAAATAAGCGAGCTTCTCATATATCTCTCGAACGGCATTGCGGAACCATAGAAGTTCGTATAGTTTTCATTGAGCTTGTCAAGAGTCATTTCCTCTCCATTTCCGGAAGCCTCGGCATTCTTTTTGAGCATCTCATCAATATATGCGTCTACGGCTGTCTCGGAAAAATCAATATTCTCCTTGATGGCGATAGCCTCCATAATGAGCTCTGATTCACCCATAGTCCTTCCGTTATCCTCGAGATTTTGCTCAAACTGCTCCATGGTCATACCCTGCTGGGCAATAGCATCCTCGAGCGTCATCCCGTACATAGCCATCTGATTGTTCATCTGCGCCCTCATCATCTCCTTCTCGGCGAGAACGAGCGTCGGAGGGACACTTGATACCTTGGAATCCCTTATCACCGTGTCCATAGCCGTTGCTGCGGCACCGGACTCCTTGGTCTCTGACAACTGTTTTCTGGTGGCTTCCTTGTACTCTGCTACAGTCTTGTAGTCTGTATTTTCCTTGACAAATTCATCGTTAAACTCAGCTTCCTCTTCGATATAGTTGAGCTTCATGGTAAATACCGTCTTTTTGCCGGCAATATCCTCGTCATGATAATCCTCGGGGAATGTCAGATCGACATCTCTGGTCTCGCCAACCTTCATCCCGATGATCCCGTCATCAAAGCCCGGGATCATGCCTGACTCACCGAGTGTAATTATAGTTCCCTTAGCTTCGCCTCCGTCAAACTTCTTGCCGTTTAGCTTTCCGGTATAGTCAATATTGACGGTCATCCCATTCTCTGCCGTTCCCTCCTTGACCTGTTTGGGATGCTGCTCGAGCAGGGTGTCAATATCACCTTGTATCTCATCATCTGTAACCGTGCAGTCGACCTCAACACCCTTGTACTGCGCCAGCTCAACAAGCTGTGTCGCATCGTACTGCTCGATCACGACTGCCTGTCCGGATACATATTCCGGCAGCTCTGTGCTCACGCCCTCCGCAGACGCGGAAGACCCTGACGCTACCCCGACAAACTTCTCAGTGATATCACTCATCTCACAGCCCGTGAGAAGACTAAATGATAAAGCAGCTGCTGCAGTGATCGTCATCACTGTCTTTTTATTCATGTTCACTTTCTCGTCCTCCTTGAAAAAATCCATTTGGAACAATTCTATCACATACTGTGCATATTTGCAAGAAAAAAGTTACAGCCGTGAATAGTATGCCGTGAATAGCAACAAAAAAGGAGGTCCATGAAAAAACCTCCCTTATGCTGCGGGCATATTGCCCGTTTTATTTGTCCCATTTAAGACTTTTGTATTCAACTACCTTGTCACGTTCCAAAAGATCATACATTGCCTGCTTTGCGGATTTGTTTTCAAACAATATCGAATTGATCTGCTCCACTATCGGCATAGTAACATGATATTTATTTGCCAGATTCATGGCAGCTCTCGCGGTATTGACACCCTCAACCACCTGTCCTATCTCTTTCATCGCCTCGTCAAGAGTCTTGCCCTTGCCAAGCAGATATCCGCAGTTGTGGTTCCTTGAATGTGTTGAGGTACAGGTCACTATGAGATCGCCTATGCCGGAGAGTCCGCTGAATGTCTCTATCTGACCTCCGAGTTCTATCCCAAGTCTCGATATCTCCGCAATACCGCGGGTGATAAGAGCCGCCTTGGTATTGTCTCCCATATCCATACCATCGAGGATCCCGGCAGCAAGCGCTATCACATTTTTAAGTGAGCCTCCTAGCTCGATCCCGATAATATCAGGTGATGTATACACCCTGAAATTAGGACACATAAAAACATCCTGGACAAAAGCGGCGGTTTTCTCTGAATGGGCTCCCACAACGACAGTCGTTGGGATGAGCTTTGATACCTCTTCCGCATGTGACGGACCGGACAGCACTGCCACATCAGTATCCGGCAGCACATCCTCAATGATCTCGCACAGGGTCATCAGCGTCTCATCCTCCAAACCCTTTGCAACATTTACTATGACCTGACCCTCCCTCACAAAGGGACGTATCCTCTCTGCTGTAGCCCTGACGAACGGGGACGCAACGGAAAATACTAAAATATCACGATCTTTGCAGGCTTTTTCTATGTCTCCCTCTATCTCTATGGAGTCGGGGAGCTTCACCCCCGGAAGTCTGTCCTTGTGCTCCCTGTTCTCTGACAACATCTTTAGTTCTGACTCCACAGCAGACCATATCATCACTTTGTGACCGTTGTTCGCACATAATATCGCAAGAGCCGTACCCCAGCTTCCTGCTCCAAGAAATGTAATGCTTCTCATTTTTTCTCTCCCTTGAAAGTTATTTTTCTCTCCGTGCCATCTATAAGCCTTCGTATATTTCCGGCATGTTTGATATAACTAAGCGTCAGGAATATGAGACCTACTCCGAACGCAAACCAAAAATACTGATCACCTCTAAACTTCAAAATACAATATATCGGAAAATACCACATGACCGCAAGAGAGCCGAGTGATACATACTTGGTAATGGCAACTATCGCGGCAAACAAAGCTATCCCGATAAAGATCATCCATACACCCAGACCGCCGTCTGCGGAGGTCGCAATGATCACGGCAGCAGATACGGCAATACCCTTTCCTCCCTTGAAATGCAGATAAAAGGGAAAAATATGCCCGATGAAAACTCCGAGTCCCGTGATGAGTGTAATGACATAAGTGAGGTCGCTTCCGTATCCCATCGCGTTGCAGTACAGAAACCTCACCAAAAGCGTGGGGATAAATGCCTTCGCAAGATCGCCCAAAAAGGTGATAAGACCTGCTCCCTTGCCCATGGTCCTCAGTGCATTGGTAGTTCCTATGTTGCCTGAGCCCTCTGTCTGTATGTCGTGTCCCTGCTTCTTGCCAAGAAAATAACCTGTAGAAAAACTGCCAAAGAAATAGCCGGCGATCAGAAATAAGACCGGCATCATATATTCATACCAATTTGTCATGATTTTTCCTTCCTCTCCCTGATATAGATCCTGATCGGCGTGCCGTAGAACCCGAACGTCTCCCTGATCTGATTCTCAATATATCTTTGATATGAAAAATGCATAAGCTCTTTTTTATTTACAAAAATAACAAAGGTAGGAGGCTTTACAGAGACCTGCGTCATATAGAAAAGTTTAAGTCTCTTGCCCTTGTCAGACGGTGGCTGCTGCATTGCTACCGCCTCTGTCATTATCTCGTTGAGAACTCCGGTCTGGACTCTCATGGAATGATTCTCTATCACAGACTCTATCATCGTGAACACCTTGCCTGTCCTCTGCCCAGTCTTTGCTGATATAAAGACGATCTCGGCATACGGAACAAATGAGAGGATCTTTCTGATATCCTCCGTATATTCCCTGACGGATCTGTCGGTTTTTTCTATGGCATCCCACTTGTTGACGGCTATTATGAGTCCACGTCCCCTGTCATGCGAAAGACCTGCTATTTTGGCATCCTGCTCCGTAACACCTTCTGTTGCGTCTATCATGAGCACGACAACATCAGATCTCTCTATCGCTGCCACGGTTCTTATTATAGAATACTTCTCGATGTTTTCCCTGATCCTGCTCTTTCTTCTGAGACCTGCGGTATCTATCAGGATGTATTCGGTACCGTTGACCTTCAGCTCAGTGTCTATGGCATCACGCGTCGTGCCCGCTATATCAGAGACGATGACCCTGTCCTCTCCGAGAAGCCTGTTCACAAGAGATGACTTGCCGACATTCGGCTTGCCTACTATTGCAATCTTCGGTCTTTCATCCTCCTCCGTTTCATGCGCCCTGTCTCCAAGAAGCTCTATGACTGCATCAAGCATATCACCGAGTCCCAGCTTGGAGCTTGCCGATATGGGATAGGGCTCACCCATCCCGAGATTGTAAAACTCATAAACATCGGGCATATATTTCTCAAAGCTGTCCACCTTGTTTACAACGAGGATAACAGGCTTGGCGGTGCGTCTCAGCATATCCGCGACCTGATAGTCGGTGTCAACAAGCCCCTGCCTCACATCCGTGAGAAAAAGAATGCAGTCCGCCGTATCCATCGCAAGCTCAGCCTGCGCTCTCATGTGTGTCAGCATCATATCATCAGACTCAGGCTCTATACCTCCTGTGTCTATCAGGGTAAATTCCCTGTCAAGCCATGTCACATCAGCATATATCCTGTCCCTTGTCACTCCGGGAGTATCCTCAACTATGGATATCTTCTCACCGGCAAGTGTATTAAACAGCGTGGACTTGCCGACATTAGGTCTGCCTACCACGGCGATTATCGGTTTACTCATAATAATACTCTTCCATTTCTGACCTTCTGCATCGATCATTCATGCAG
>JAGBOK010000052.1 GCA_017633905.1 Eubacterium sp.
ATATAAAAAATAATAGAAGTGGAGGACAACAATGAGAGGGATCAAAAGAAAAGGCGTAAAATTCATGGTATCTGCCGGGGCATTGCTGATGATCGGCGCATTTTCATCGGGAGCAGGAGCAGAAGCGGCATCAGGTGTCAGCATCAGTGATGTTTCAAAGACACTGACGATCAAGGTCAAAAACGGGAATAATGTTTATGAAAAGTACAGGATAAAGATAAAAAAAGCAAAAAATATTGTAATAAAAAAGGTTAAATATAAATCAAAAAACAGCACTGTCGCAATGGTGACAAGCAAGGGGAGAGTAGTAGCCATGAGCCCCGGAAATACCGGGGTTACGGCAACCATAAAATACAAAAAAAAGAATGCTGAAAACAAGACCCTGAAAAAGAAAAAAATAACAATAAATATAACGGTAAAAGCAAAAAAAATGGTCGAAGTACCCCAGACGGAAATGCAGTATGACGAAACCGGAAAAGCAAAGCCGCTATACCCGTTTACAGATCAGTTTGATGAGGGAATGTATTCCGATGAAACAAGCTATATCAAGCGCTTTCCGGTATATGTGGAGACTGATCATGATACAGATATGGATGGCAGGAGAGACCTGATACTTGCGTATGTACAGGTACCTGAGTCGGCAGTGAAGGGGTATTACAAGGCTCCCGTGATCATGGAGGCAAATCCGTATCTCGTCGATGGTCACAGATCGGGATATGAGACAGAGCAGGAGATCAACAAGATAAAAGACGGGTTTAACTACGCGCTTTTGGAAACAACACCCGAGCCAAGGGTTCCCGAAGGAGAGATCACGACAGCCGAAGCCGCATCCGGGGCAGCAGCATGGATCAGGGGAATGGTAGATGAAGGATACGTCGCGGGAATGCTGGATTTATACAGATACTATATCATACGCGGATATGCATATGTGACAAGTCCCGGACTCGGAGGCAGCAAGGAAAGCGAGGGTCTTCAGATGTGCGGTGAGAAGTTGGAAGCCGAGGGATATGCCTCGATAATAGAGTGGCTGCACGGAGACAGACCGGCTTATGCTGACAAAGAAGGAACCTTGGAGATAAAGGCAGACTGGTGCAGCGGACATACCTGTATGACCGGATTATCATATGTAGGCTCGCTTGCATATGAGGTATCAACACTTGGAGTCGAGGGGCTTGATACGGTCATACCCGAAGGAGCCATCTCAAACTGGTATGATTATGTATATGACCAGGGCATAATCCGCAATGACCCGGTGAATTATATGACATGCCTTGGGGATATGTGTGCCAAAAAATTCTACTACGAAACAGAAAAAGAAAAAAAGAATGATCCGCTCTATAAAATATATAAAAGCTTTTCATATAAGAGAAATTTTGATTCGACATCAGCACTCGGAGAGTATGGAGACTTCTGGAAGAGATATGATTATCGTGATGATGAAAAGCCTACGGTACCCGCACTCATAGTGGAGGGACTCAATGATACAAACGTAACGACCAAACAGACCGAAATGATGAGAAAAGCCTATGCAGATGCCGGTCAGAATGTCAAGGTAATACTTCATCAGGGTGCTCACGATGTACTATCGAGCGGCAGTGGACAGATAAATGTCAACGGAGAAAATTATGATGACCTTGTAAATCGGTGGCTGTCTCACTATCTGTGCGGCATAGACAACGGCGTGGAGAATATCAAAGACTACATCGTTCAGAGCAATGTAGACGGAACGTGGACAGCATACGATGAGGGCAGTGAAAAGGCAGAATACAAAATTTCTCCGACAGGCACCGGAGAAAAAACGATCTCTTATAACAGAGATGATACGTATTTTTTGGATGTATTGAGAAAGGAAATGACAAACAAATCAAACAAGGTCAGCATATGGGAGCAAAAAATAACCGAAGATATTACTATTTCGGGGCATTCCGAGGTGCATATCAGGGCAAAGCTTCCGGAGACAATGCTGAATTTCCCTGCCATGAGCGTAATGCTTGTTGATGAATATGAAGAGAAATTCAAAGCATTTACATATGATCCTGATTACGGTGATTGTTATGCGCTTACAAAAACCAACAATGACAAGCCGATAGAAGTAGGAGAGGGCATAGATGAATGTTACGAAATGGAATTTGTACAAAAGAAAACAAATAAAAAACTCATTTCAATGGGAATGATAAATCTTCTCATGCCGGGATGTGACTATGATGCAAACTCCTGTAAAATGCCGGAAACACCGGTCAGCAAAGATACATATTATGATTACACACTGTATCTGGATCCGACGGTATATACATTGAAAAAGGGTCATACACTAAAGCTTTATGTATTGCCAAGACTATTGATATATGGTTTGACTGATGAAAACCTCGTGAATAAATATACAGACAAACTTTCATGCACGCCGCTGTTTGCAGGTAAATATAAAATTGTTATCGATGAGAAAAACAGCTACGCATCACTTCCGGTCACGGCATAACAGTATATACAAAAATATAACAACAGGAGTAACATCAAGTGAAAGAAGAAAAAAAATACATCAAAAGATTAAAAATGGTAATGTCTAACATCTGGTACATCATAGCGATAGTTGCCATATGTACGGCTGTTGTGATGATGATCATCAACTGGACAGCCACACTTGCAGCGATAGGCAAGATAATATCGGTGTTGATGCCATTTATACTGGGATTTTTATTCGCGTATCTGATCATCCCTCTGGTGAGGATGATAGAGAAGCTTCTTGACCATGTAAGCAGCGGGAAAGGATTAAAGATAAAAAAAGCGTTTAGCCTGATCATATCATATATGTTTGTTATCGGGATCTTGGTTGTGATAGTTGTATTCGTTGCACCGCAGATAGTACAGAGTGTGAGAGAGCTTGGAAAAACAGTACAGCAGGGATACACATATATCAAGGCAAATCCAACATCTTTTCTTGACTGGATCCCGTTTGTAAAAACAGAGGATGTCATGACCGGGTTAAAGGATAATATCATGAATATCGCAACCAATGCGAGCACGGTATTATTCCCATATGTATATTCAACGCTCACATCGACCTTTGTAGTTGCCTATGATATATTCTTTGGGATAGTGATATCAATATATATGACATGGGAGAAGGATTCACTGGCAAAGGGACTTCACAGACTTGTATATTCGATGGTACCCCCAAAGTACAGCGACGGCTTTTGGGAGAAGCTTATAAAAAGCAACAGGATATTTAACGGGTTTTTACTTGGCAAGGCGATAGACTCACTCATCATAGGAATACTTACATTCATATTGATGCTGATATTTGGATTCCCGTATCCGGTGCTGCTGAGCGTCATAGTAGGAATCACAAACATGATCCCATATTTTGGTCCTATCATAGGAGCAATACCGGGATGCGCGATTTATCTTTTTATCGATCCGATGCTTGCGGTGTGGTTTGCCCTGCTAATACTCGCTATACAGCAGTTTGACGGATGGATATTAGGGCCTTGGATACTCGGAGACCAGACAGGGATCAAACCCCTCACCGTAATACTTGGTATCACTCTTGGCGGAGCGTATTTCGGAGTGCTCGGGATGTTCCTCGGAGTGCCTACGGTTGCTGTAATACAGTACCTCGGAGGAGAGTTTATCAAGACCAGATTCAGAAAAAAAGGGATCAAGGATCCTGCTCTGATAACAGAAAACAAAAATGAAACAGACAGTCAGGAAAACCAAGCATAAACAGAACGTTACCGTGAACAGTAACAAGGGAGTAGCATATAAATGAGACTTAGAAACGTCCCGGGTGCAAGAGAATACATAGCCGGCTCCAAATACTGCATCGATGAGCCTGAGGGCTACAGGGGGCAGTGGGGAAAATCCCTGTTTCACAATGAAAACCCCATACATATCGAGATAGGAACAGGCAAGGGCGGCTTTATTACGACGCTTGCAACGGAAAACCCGGATATCAACTATATCGGGATAGAGAAATATTCATCAGTACTTATCAGGGCGATCCAAAAAAGAGAAGAATTGTCTGAGCTTAACAACCTGTATTTTATCAGGTTTGACGCTGAGGCGATCGACAGCATATTTGGTGTATCTGTCAGCCCCCATCCGGACTCCGTGGACAAAAACACGGAAGGCGAAACAACCGATATGCCCGATGCTTCTGTCAGTATGCCGGAGATCGACAGGATATATCTGAACTTCTCCGATCCCTGGCCCAAGGATCGTCACGCCAAGAGAAGACTCACAAGCCCCGCATTTTTATCCCTGTATGAAAAGGTGCTGAAAAAAGACGGTGATATCAGATTCAAAACAGACAACAGAGGGCTTTTTGACTATTCCGTGGAGGTGGTCAAAAGCTCGGATATCTGGCATATTGAAGAGCTAAGCTATGACCTTCATGCATCAGAATATGCTTCGGGCAATGTGATGACGGAATACGAGGAGAAATTCTCATCAATGGGACATCCGATTTATTATTTCAAGCTCAAAAGGTAACAAAAAACAAAACTTGATAAATCACAATGTATAATGTATAATACTATAGACATTTGCAGCTTTTTAGTTGTATTCAGGAGATCTCATATGAAGAAAACATTGACTATCATAATACTTATCATGGCTGTTCTCATACAGGGAGCCGATGTCAGTGCCGAGACCGACAAGCTCGATGAATTCGGCAATCTGATAGAGTTCGCCGCATCAGACCAGCCGGAAATTGCATCTGTCGGGGGGATCGTCATGGATGCGCAGTCGGGCGCGGTCTTGTATGAGAAAAATATAAACAAAAAGCTCTACCCTGCGAGCATAACCAAGATAATGACAACACTTGTGGCGCTTGAAAACTCGTCGCTTGATGAGGAGGTCACTTTTTCCCAGAACGCGGTCGATCTGATCCAGAACCAGGGCGCGAGCAACATAGAAATAGTGCCGGGCGAGAAGCTCACAATGGAGGAGAGCCTCTACGCGATAATGCTGATGTCCGCCAACGAGGTATGCAACGGTGTGGCAGAGCATGTGGCAGGCACGATCAAGGCTTTTGTAAAGATGATGAACAAAAAAGCAAAGGAGCTCGGCTGCACGGGAACACATTTTAACAATACCAACGGTCTGTGGCAGGAGAACCATTACACGACCACGCACGATATGGCTCTGATCGCAAGAGCCGCATATCACAACCCCGAGTTTGTCAAGATCACGGGAACCAAGTGGTACAAGCTGCCCAAGACCAACAAGAGAAAAGCAGGCTATACACTGCACAACCATCACGGGATGCTCCTGCCACTCACATACCCGCAGTATGAATACAAATACTGTGTCGGAGGGAAGACCGGTTTTACATCCCAGTGTCTCTACACGCTCGTCACCTATGCGAAGAAAAAAGGCACGACACTTCTGACTGTTATCATGAGAAACCCCAATCCGCCTTATCTTGACGACAATCAGTATTCCGATACGATCAAGCTGATGAACTATGGATTTGATAACTTTCACAGGGTCAGGATAACAAATACGGCTGTTCAGGATGAGGAAACAGAGCGGATGTTTACCAAGTTCAGTCCGTTTTTTAACAAGGAAACAAGTTCGCTCTATGTAGAGGAGAATGCGGGGATACTGCTGCCAAAGGGCAAGAAGCTTGCGGACACGACAAAAACCGTTGAGTATTACACCTCCGAGACGACTGATGAGAACGGAGAAAAAATCATCGGCAGGATCCACTACACCTACGAGGGCAAGGAGGTCGGCGGAGCCAATATTTATTATAAAGACAGGGGAACTCCCACACTAAAGGACTCGATCAACATGAAGCAGTGGTTCAATGAAGCCGTGGAAAAGGCTGCCGAAACGCCGTTTCCGTGGCTCGCGGTCATTGTTATAGTGATCATAGTTATACTTCTTGTGGCAGGATTTATCATATTCTTCCCGGTGCTAAGAAACATATTGGAGTCAAGAAACCGCACCAGAAGATACAAAAAAAACAGGCGTAACGAGCGCATGGTCCAAAGCAGGTCAAATTCCTATGCGGATCAAAAGCGCCGCCGCCGAACACGCCGCAGAAGATAATGCACCCGCAATTCTCGCGCGAGTCTGCCGCAAAACGGCAGACTTATATAGACTTATATATAGTAAAAGAGAGGAAAAAAATATGGGCAGGGAATCAATGTGGATCAATGCTCCGGCAAAGATAAACATAGGTCTTGATGTCACCGGAAAGCGCGATGACGGCTACCATGAGGTCAAGATGATAATGCAGACTCTCCGTCTCTTTGACAGGCTGACACTCACCAGAAAAAAGGATCCGGGTGTCCGCCTTGTTACCAACTTAAAATTCCTTCCGACTGATGATAATAACCTGATAGTGAAGTCGGCAAAGCTGATGATGAAGGAGTTTAAGCTGGAGGGAGGACTGACGATAAAGCTTGAAAAAAGGATCCCGGTGGCAGCGGGACTTGCAGGCGGCAGCACGGACGCAGCCTCAACGATGCTTGCCATCAACGAGATGTTTGACCTCGGGATGTCCATATCACAGCTGATGAAAAGAGGGGTAAAGCTTGGAGCAGATATCCCGTACTGCATCATGAAGGGAACGGCACTTGCCGAGGGGATCGGCGAAAAGCTCTCAACGATCCCGAAGCTTCCCGCATGCACCGTGCTTCTCATCAAGCCGAGGCTCCATGTATCGACAAAGGAGGTCTATTCAAAACTCGTTCTGGATGAAAACACGATACATCCGGATATTGACCTCATGATCGCGAATATGAAGGAGAAAAATATAAAAGCCCTCTGTGAAAACATGGGAAATATTTTAGAGAGCGTAACTGTCCCGGATCATCCCGTGATCGCGAATATCAAGACCTTTATGATGGAAAACGGCGCTTTGGGAAGCCTGATGAGCGGCAGCGGACCGACGGTATTCGGGATCTATGATGACAAGGAAAAAGCCGAAGCCGCCAAGAAAAAGGCTCTCGGGGAATACGATGGAAGCTTTGCATTTGTCACTGATCTGTACAGATGATGTACTATATTACCAATATAAAAAAAGGAGAAGAAACAACGATGACTATTTATGATGAGCTTGTTGCAAGAGGACTGATAGCACAGGTGACAGACGAAGAGGAGATAAAAAATCTTATCAACAACGGAAAGGCAACCTTTTATATAGGCTTTGATCCTACTGCTGACAGCCTGCACGTCGGACATTTTATGGCTCTTTGCCTGATGAAGAGGCTCCAGATGGCAGGCAACAGACCGATAGCCCTGATCGGAGGCGGCACCGGGATGATCGGCGACCCGTCGGGCAGAACAGATCTTAGAAAGATGCTGACCAAAGAGGATATCGAGCACAACTGTGAATGCTTCAAGGTTCAGATGAGCAGATTTATTGATTTTTCTGAGGGAAAGGCGCTGATGGTAAACAACGCCGACTGGCTCCTCGACCTCAACTACATCGAGCTGCTCAGAGACGTCGGAACGCATTTTACGGTAAACAGGATGCTCGCGGCAGAGTGCTACAAGCAGCGCATGGAAAAGGGTTTGAGCTTCCTCGAGTTCAACTATATGATCATGCAGGCATATGATTTCTACAGACTGTACCTCGACTACGGATGCAATCTTGAGTTCGGCGGGGATGACCAGTGGTCCAACATGCTTGCCGGCACGGAGCTCATCAGAAGAAAGCTTGGCAAGAACGCCTGCGCCATGACGATCAACCTTTTGCTCAACTCAGAGGGCAAAAAAATGGGCAAGACCGCCAAGGGCGCCGTATGGCTCGACAGGAACAAAACATCACCCTTTGAATTCTTCCAGTATTGGAGAAATGTTGATGACGCGGATGTCATCAAGTGTCTGAAGATGCTCACGTTCCTGCCGCTTGAAGAGATAGAGCAGATGGAACAGTGGGAGGGCTCTGAGCTCAACAAGGCAAAGGAAAAGCTGGCATATGAGCTCACCAAAATGATACACGGAGATGAGGAGGCTGACAAGGCTTTAGAAGCTGCGAAGTCTCTGTTTGCCGGAGGCGGTGCGCCTGCCGACATACCGACCTATACAATTTCTGATGATATTGTTTCGGACGGAAGCGTGGGTCTGTTGAACCTCCTCACGGCATCGGGACTTACCGCAAGCAATGGTGATGCGAGACGTGCTATCGTAAATGACGGAGCCATCTCCATCGATGGTGAGAAAATTACCGATCCGAAGTATGCCATCTCACTTTCGGATATACCGGAAGACGGAATAATGATAAAAAAAGGCAAGAAGCATTTTAGAAAAATCCTAAAGTGAGACAGTCGGATATCCAAGGAAGGAATAAAACTATGAATAAACAGATAGCGGTAATATTTGGCGGCAAGTCATCAGAGCATGACATATCCTGTATTTCGGCTGCAAACATAATGAAGAAGCTTGACAGAAGCCTCTATGACGTGCTGGCGGTAGCCATCACAAGAGAAGGTACATGGAGATACCTCGGTGATGTCAGGGAAGCAAAGGACGCCGACAGGGTGACAAGCGGGGAAGCAATAGAGACCTGTATCACTGAGGTGTCCGTATCTATGGACAGAGGACGTCCCGGACTTTTTATCACCAAGGGAGAGGCAAGAGGCTATGTTCCCGTGGATGTTTGGTTCCCCGTGCTTCACGGCAAAAACGGAGAGGACGGGACCATACAGGGACTTTTTGAGATGAGCGGCATCCCGTATGTAGGCTGCGGAGTGTTGGCATCGTCCGGAGGTATGGACAAGGTCTCCACGAAGCTTTTTGCTGACAAGGTCGGGGTGAGTCAGGCGAGATTTGTCGCGGATGTCATGAAGGACGGCTCTACCATAGAACAGACGATAGAGAGGGCGGAGAAGGAGCTCGGATATCCGATGTTTGTCAAGCCCTCCAATGCAGGATCGTCCAAGGGTGTGAGCAAGGCGCACAACAAAAAAGAGCTGAAGGATGCCATAAAGCTTGCCAAGGAAAATGATCACCGCATATTGATAGAGGAGTTCATAGAGGGCAGGGAGATCGAGTGCGCGGTGCTCGGCGGTGATGAGCCGAAAGCCTCCTGCGTCGGAGAGATATTGTCCGCTGCCGAGTTCTATGATTTTGATGCCAAGTACAACAACGCAGAGTCAAGGACGATAGTTGATCCTGATGATCTTGATGATGCTGTCAAAGAAGAAATTCGCGACGAGGCAGTCAGGATATTCAAGGTTTTGGATGGCTATGGACTTTCAAGGGTTGACTTTTTTGTCAGAAAGAAGGATAATAAGGTAATTTTTAATGAGATAAATACTATGCCCGGATTCACAGGGATAAGTATGTATCCCATGCTGTGGGAGGCGTGCGGGGTCGATGTGACGACGCTCCTAACAACACTTATCGATACAGCGTTGATCAGATGGAGAAAATACATGGAGGAATGATCTATGGAGAAAGAACAGGTACAGATCAAGATCAGCAGCCGTCATGATTATGGCATGGGCGAGATCGGACCTATAGAGGTCATATCCAAGGGAGAGCGTTATCAGGATGAGGACGGATACGACTGTCTGGTATATGAGGAGGTAATAGAGCCCTCAGACACCGGAGAGGCTATGATCGTCAACAATCTTCTCCGTATCGGAGAATCACAGGTCGAGCTGATCAAGGGAGGTCAGGGAGAGGCTCATATGGTATTCATACCAAATCACAAGACGGTGAGCTACTATCCGACTCCGGCAGGTGAGATGGAGGTAGGTGTACACACCTCTCTTGCAGAGAAAACGATATACAACAACGGATTTACGCTTGAACTGAAATACGATCTTGAATTGAATCAGAATATCATGTCGACCTGCGGTCTTTCAATAGCGGTAAAGGGAAACAGCATAATGCCGGAAAATGAAGATGCGGATCACGAACAGGCATAAGGAATCGCTTTGATCAGCATTTCCTTAACTGATGAGTGACCATGCACTTACAATATCATTATAACAAAAGGAGAGTAGAAATCATGAAAAAGACAAGAACAGTAACATCATTGCTTTTAAGCTTTGCGCTTATCATATCGGTCTATGTGCCGGGCGCAGTCTCACGCGCTGAGGAGGTCGGGAAGGACTTTATTGGATGCGAGGTGCATATCAATACTCCCTATCTTGAATACTTTGACGGGTGTACGAATGTAGAGCTTGACGCGTCAGATCTGAAGGATGATTTCGGTATCGGACTTCCGACAGACGGATCAGATGCTCCCGTAGCCGGCTCAGAAAACTTCACGGCTATCCGCGCCATAGCAAAGCAGATCCGCAACTGCATCATGGGAACCGAAAAAATCACGGATCCTGCAGAAGCAAACAAGAAAATGAAGGATCATATAGATTACAGCAACGGCTTTATAAATTCCATCAGACCGGTAGAAAAGGACAGACCGTGGAATGCGGGAGCTTTTTCTGATGTGACTGTCACGGGCTCCGCAGTAGACGGCTACTGGGGGCTGTTTGTCGATAACATGTATTCCGCCGATAAGGGAGTAGCAGAGGTATCTCTTGGCAGTATGAACTACGGCACGAGGATCGACCTCACATGGATCTCATTCACAGCAAAGGACGGCAATCCATATGCAGAGTCAGCATCCGTGGGACTTATCGATGACAAGGAATATCACGGCTATGCTCAGGCAGGCAAGAAAACAAATTTAAGAGTAATGGAGCTTTTATTTGACCCCGTGACATTTTCTTATTCATCACAGTACACGCCGGTGAGCGGAGCTGCCGTTGACGTATTTGATGATACGGATGAGCTTATCTACTCTACAGAGACAGATGCTGCCGGAAAATTCAGCCTTGACAAGACCTTTGAATCAGGCAGTTACACGATCAGGGCGTGGAAGGAAGCAAAGAATGCGGCAGGAGAGACATACTCGAGAATGACATTTTCAGAGATCTCACTGGTGCTTGTAAAAAAACCGGGAACTCCGAAAAACGTAAAGGTAAAGAAAAACGGCAAAAAAGTGATCGTAACGTGGAAGGCTTTAAAAGACGCGAGCGATTATTATGAAGTGTATTCAGCAGGGAAAAAGAACGGCAAGTACAAGCTTGCGGCATCTGTGATCGGAACCAAGGCAAAGATAAAAAAAGCCAAGGCAGGAAAATATATCAAGGTAAGACATTATTATGCCTATGAATACGGTCCCGAGGGAACCGATCATATCAGATTCTTTTACGGAAAGTTTTCTTCACCGGTAAAGGTAAAATAGTTCCTTTACAGACATGGCAGCCTGCCAGCAGATGTTACTATTCACGGTTGTCACCTCACCCGTGAATAGTAACACAATGTTCATAATAGGGTGGACAACTCGGAGGTCATGGTAGCAATGCAGTGGGAAAGGATGTCTTTACCCAAACAGGTCGAGTTTGTGACCGGGGTAAACTCTAAGCAACTGCCGGAGCTGAAGCAGCTTAAAATCAAGGCACCAAAGGATCAGCAGCAGTCCATTATCAGACAGATCAAACAAACAGCCCATGAGGGAGATTACAGAGCCCAGTGCGTAGCGGGGTTTTTGTGCTGCGTGGGCTATGCGAAAAAAAAGGCTCACAAAAAAATATATGGAAACGCCGTGGGAAGGCTCGATGTGCCCATAGGTCCCGAAGGCACCCTGCTATATGCGATAGGGGATGATTATTTTCCCGTGATCGGCGGCAGACAGGATCTTGAGGAGGCAGCCTACTGGTACAGAAGGTCCGCGGCTCATATGTACCCGCAGGCGCAGATATTGTATGGTGATTGTCTCTTTGCGGGCGAGGGCGTGGAGCCAAATATTGATGAAGCCGTTCATTTGTATGAGGAAGCGTCCAAACTAAACAACGCAATGGCGATCAGAAGACTTGGCGACTGCGCATATCTTGGTATCGGAGCGGTGCAGGATCTAAAAAAAGCCGTGGAGTATTTCAAGACCGCTGCCAGGATGGGGTGCAGGGATGCTCTGTGGAGGCTTGGTGATATTTATCTACAGGGGGACGGCGTTGAGAAAAATGTCCATATAGCGGAGTCTTTCTATGAGGAGGCAGCCGATCTCGGAGTCGCATCCGCGATGTGTATGATGGGCGACAGGTATTTCTACGGGGACGCGGACAATACAGGCACAGACCTAAAAAAAGCGGTCAAATGGTACAAAAGATCCGCGGAGCTTGAAGATGAGTGGGGGCTTTTTGCTCTCGGAATGTGTTATTATCACGGCAGAGGAGTTGAGAAATCCCACAAGAAGGCTCTCAAACTTTTTTTGCGCGCATCGAGATACGGATGCCCCGATGCCCTGTGGTATCTTGCATCGTGCTATTATAACGGGATCGGTACCAAGAAAAACAAGAAAAAAGCCTACAACTACTATCTTGAAGCGGTAAAGATGTTTGCGATCTACAACTCGTAGAGCGTGCGGCAGAGTGACACCTTCAGCCTTATATATGCGCATAAGTGCATATATACCAGCCAGTAACACAATATGAGCGTATCAGTGCGTCTGATACTGAAAGAGGAAAGAATGGATAAGGGAACAAACAGCTATGATTATATAGTAGTAGGCGCGGGCTTTGCGGGAGCCGTGGCTGCAAGAGAGCTTGCGGAAAAAGGGAACAAACGGATCCTGATCATTGACAGCCGTGACCATGTGGGCGGAAACTGTTATGATGCCCCGGATGAGGACGGGATCCTCATCCACAAATATGGTCCGCATATTTTTCATACTGATATAGAGCGGGTATATACATTTCTGTCGAGGTTTACGGACTGGTATGATTACTCTCACGAAGTAGTGGCACGGGTCGGTGATGAGCTGATTCCGGTGCCTTTTAATTTGAACACGCTTGATATGGTTTTTAAGGACAGGGCACCCGCTCTTGAAAGGCTTTTGAAGGATAAGTTTGGAGAGGGGGCAAGAGTCCCCATATTAAAGCTTAGACAGGCGGATGACCCGGGACTGAAAGAGATCGCTGATTATGTGTATAACAATATTTTTCTAAAATACACCCTGAAGCAGTGGGGCAAAAAGCCCGAGGAGATAGATGAGGGCGTATCAGGGCGCGTGCCTGTCGTGGTATCAAGAGACAACAGGTATTTCAGGGATAAATACCAGGGAATGCCGGCAGAGGGATATACGGCGCTGTTTGAAAAAATGCTTGATCATGAGAACATCACTGTAAAGCTCTCTACGGAGGCAGATAGTGTTATCAGGCTTTCAGATATGGGAGATGGCAGTGTGGAGCAGGCATCAGGTTCCGCGCCGGACGGACAAAAAGATCAGAGAGTAATATATGCCAGACCAGATCAGACGGATGAGTGGGAGAGATACTTCGGAAGAGTGATATTTACCGGTGCAATAGACGAGCTGTTTGACTGCTGCTATGGGAGACTTCCCTACAGGTCGCTCAGGTTTGATTTTTCTCATTATGATGAGGAGCATTTCCAGTCACACGGCGTTGTAAACTATACCGTGAGTGAGGATTTTACCCGTATCACGGAGTTTAAATATCTGACCGGACAGACAGATACCGATGGCACCACTATCGTCAGGGAGTATCCTTTCTCCTATACGGGTGCCGATGGGGAGATCCCGTATTATGCGATCAACAACACGGAAAACGATGAGATGTATGATAAGTACAAAAGGCTCGCCGACAAGTATGGTCTGATACTAATAGGTCGTCTTGCCGAGTACAGATATTATAATATCGATGCGATAGTTGACAGGGCACTTGATGTTGTTTCAAAAATACTGTGAATGAAGGAGACATAATGAAGCTATTAACAATTGCGATACCGTGTTACAATTCAGAAGGATATATGAGCAAGGCGATAGAGTCCGTGCTGTGCGGAGGGGATGATGTTGAGATCCTTTTGATAAATGACGGATCATCTGATGCGACCGGACAGATAGCTGATGAATACGAGAAAAAATACCCGGGCATCATCCGTGCCATCCATCAGGAGAACAAGGGACACGGAGGCGCGGTCAATACCGGTATAGAAAATGCTACGGGTATGTATTACAAGGTGCTTGACAGTGATGACTGGTTCGATGAGAGGGTTTTTTTACTCGTGTTAGAAAGGCTGAAAAAGCTTGTAAATGAGAAAAAGCCCGTAGATATGTTTCTCTGCAATTACGTCTATGACAAGCCCTCTCTAAACAAGCAAAAGCCGATCAAATATACCAATGTTCTTCCGGTCGATCATGTATTTACATGGGATCATGTCGGACATTTTAAGACATCACAGAATATACTCATGCACTCCGTTATGTACAGGACAAAGCTTCTCAGGGCTAACAACATAAAGCTTCCGGAGCATACCTTTTATGTAGATAATCTTTTTGTATATACGCCATTTCCCTATGTAAAGACCATGTACTATATGAATGTCAATCTTTATCATTACTTCATCGGAAGAGAGGATCAGTCTGTCAATGAAAAGGTGATGATAAAAAGGATAGACCAGCAGATCAATGTAAATAAACTCATGATAGACGCATGGGATCTGACCCGGATAGAAAATAAAGATCTCAGGGGATATATGGTCAAGTACCTTGCCATGATAACAATGGTCTCCACGGTGCTGCTTGTCAAGGACGGAACCGAAGATAGCCTCAAAAAAAGAGATGAACTGTGGGATTATCTCAAGCAAAATGAAGGAGTGTACAAACTTGTAAACAAGCGGTTTTTAAGCAAACCTGTCCAGTTCAGGAGTGTGCCGGGGCAGTTTCTCATCAAGACAGTGTATGGTATTGCCCAGAAGCTCTACGGGTTCAACTGATATGGCAGGGAGTTTTCCAGACAACCTGCCGGCAGTCAGTACACCGACAGTCGTGGATAATAACGGGAGGCGGAGTTAGCAGGTGGATAAAACGATAGCTAAATATGCGGACAAAAAGATCCTGATCTGGGGCTATGGCAGAGAGGGGAAGTCAACGGAAAGCTTTTTTAAAAAACACCCGGTGGCAAACTGCGTGGATATATCAGAGGCTGCTCCGGATGAAATAGATATAAGCGGCTATGACTATGTATTCAAGAGCCCGGGGATAAAGCTCGCTTACCCGACATTGGAAGGCTATGCCGGTTTGGAAAGGACGGATGGGATCACAGGTTTGGGCATTGACAGCGCTCATTCTGTTGATACAGCGGATAAGAACCTTGGAATACGGGAGTTTAAAAAGATCACCTCACAGACGGAGCTTTTTTTAGAGGCATTCAGGGACAGGGTAACAGGGATCACCGGAACCAAGGGCAAGAGCACCACGACAGCCCTTTTGCACCATGTATTAAAGACCTGCCTTGCCCCGGCTAATACAGCATATCTCGTCGGCAACATCGGAGTGCCGTGTCTTGACTATTTTGATGAGATGGCGGAGAGTGAAGCTATAGCGGTATTTGAGCTGTCATGTCATCAGCTTGCATACTCTCATGTATCTCCGCATATTGCCATATTCTTGAATCTATACGAGGATCACCTTGATTTCTACGGCGACAGGGAGACCTATTTTCAGGCAAAGCGCCATATCACGGAGTTTCAGACGGAGAATGATCATTTATACTACGGAGTGGATGTTCCGGGACTCTCACCGACAGATATGGGATCATATGCAGATGTACCGGGAGGAGTCACGGGTCAGCCGGTTTTTTCTACAGGCAGACCGTCCAAGGCAGCAAAGATCAGGGTGAGCGACAGATTTGATGATGACAGGCTGATGCTCCCCGGAGATCACAACCGCTACAATGCCGAATTTGTTTATCTGGTTGCCACTAAAGAGTACGGGGTTGACCCGGAAGCAGCGGCAGATGCGATATGCGGATTTGGCGGGCTTCCCCACAGGCTCAAATATATCGCCACCGTAGAGGGAGTCAGATATTATGATGATTCTATCTGTACGATACCGGAGGCTTCCATCCAGGCGGCAAAGAGCATACCGGATGCAGGGACGATCCTCATAGGAGGTATGGACAGGGGGATAGATTATGACATACTGACGGAGTATATCATAAAGCACCCGGAGATAAACTATATCTGTATGTACGCATCAGGTCAGAGGGTATATGATGAGACTGAAAGACTGTTTTTATCAGAGAAAAATTCAGATGCCGGTGAGGAAAAGCCGGTTCGGGACGGCAAAAGATCTGTTACGGGACAGCAGGCTGTACATTCCGATATAGTAAAAAATATGTATTATGCAGACGATCTGAAAAAAGCAG
>JAGBOK010000053.1 GCA_017633905.1 Eubacterium sp.
ACAGGCACATATTCAGGCATCGTTCAACAATACGATAGTAACGCTGACCGATATGGAAGGCAATGCAATATCATGGGCCAGCGCAGGTGGATTAGGCTTTCGTGGAAGCAAGAAATCTACACCATATGCAGCTCAGATGGCAGCAGAGACAGCAGCAAAGGCTGCACTCCCTCACGGTCTGAAGACGGTGGAGGTAATGGTCAAAGGACCCGGTTCCGGACGCGAGGCAGCGATCCGTGCGATTCAGGCTTGCGGCATCGAAGTAACCAGTATCCGTGACGTAACACCGGTACCACACAACGGGTGCCGTCCACCGAAGAGAAGGAGGGTATAATAATGGCCAGAGATATGACACCGGTATTGAAGAGATGCCGTTCATTAGATCTTGATCCCGTATTCCTTGGGATCGACAAGAAATCAAAAAGGAATGCCCGTCAGGGCAAGAAGCTCTCAGAGTATGGACAGCAGCTCAGAGAGAAGCAGAAGGCAAAGTTTATCTACGGTGTGCTTGAGAAGCCGTTCCGTAACTACTTTGCAAGAGCACAGAAGGCAAAATGGGGTACAACAGGTGACAACCTGATGATACTTCTTGAACTCCGTCTTGACAATGTTTTGTTCCGTCTGGGTTACGCAAGAACCAGAAAGGAAGCAAGACAGATAGTAGATCACAAGCATGTGCTCGTCAATGGAAAATGCGTAAACATCCCTTCATATTCGCTGAAGAAGGGTGATGTAATAGAAATCAAGGAAAAACACAAAGGTGGTCCCCGCTACAAGGAGATCCGCGAGGTTACTTCAGGACGTCTCGTGCCGGCATGGCTGGAGGCTGATCCGGAAGCAATGTCTGGTACAGTGAAGGAATATCCGACCAGAACTGAGATCGATGTACCGGTTAACGATGTGTTGATCGTCGAGTTGTACTCGAAGTAATTGACACTCTCAAACAAAAGGGGGTACGACCGTGTTTGAATTTAATAAACCAAAGATTGACATTGTTGAGATTTCAGAGGATCGCAAGTACGGCAGATTTGTCGTAGAGCCGTTGGAGAGAGGGTATGGAACCACACTTGGCAACTCGCTTCGCAGGATCATGCTCTCATCCCTGCCGGGCTCGGCTGTATCAAGTATAAAGATCGATGGAGTAGTTCATGAGTTCTCATCGATCCCGGGAGTCAAGGAGGATGTGACGGAGATCGTAATGAATATCAAGAACCTTGCGATCAAGAACAACTCCGAGGATCCTACCGTACCGGTACCGATGTATATCGATGCTACGGGAAGCGGTCAGATCACGGCAGCAGATATCAAGAAAAGCTCAGAGATCGAGATCATAAATGAAGATCAGCTCATTGCAACACTTACAGGCGGCGCGGACACCAAGCTTTATATCGAGATGACCGTGACCAGCGGCAGAGGTTATGTAAGCTCTGACAAGAACAAGAAAAATGAGCAGCTCGATGTAGACGCGATCGCGATCGATTCTATCTACACTCCTATCGAGAGAGTCAATATCAAGGTCGAGGATACCCGTGTGGGTCATATCACAGACTTTGACAAGCTGACACTTGATGTATATACCAATGGTACACTGGCACCTGACGAAGCCGTGAGCCTTGCAGCCAAGGTTCTCTCAGAGCATCTGAAATCATTTATAGATCTCTCGGAGAAGGCAAAGAACGCCGAGGTGATCGTTGAGCAGAGCTCAGATGATACCAAAAAGGTCATGGATATGAGCATCGAAGAGCTTGAACTCTCAGTACGTTCCTACAACTGCCTGATGAGAGCAAATATCAGAACTGTTGAGGAACTGACAAACAAGACACAGGATGAGATGATGAAGGTCAGAAACCTCGGAAGGAAATCTCTCGACGAGGTGATCGCCAAGTTGAAAGAGCTTGGACTCTCATTGTCAGACGGAAACTGATACGAATGACGGCTGCGTACTTCATCTACTGCTTTTGGCAGTGGGCGCAGGCAGAAATATAGTATCAGAACAGACATAGAGGATTTTAGAAGGTGTATAAACACCGGAATGGAGGATATGATGGCTGGTTACAGGAAGCTGGGCAGAACGTCCAGTCAGAGAAAAGCGCTTCTGCGCAACCAGGTAACAAACCTGATATATCACGGCAGGATAGTGACTACGGAGGCCAAAGCCAAGGAGATCAGAAAGATCACCGAGGGACTCATCGCTATGGCTGTGCGTGAAAAGGATAACTTTGAGATGGTAAATGTGGAGCAGAAGGTTCCCAAGACCGATGTGGATGGCAAGCGTGTCAGAGAGGTCGTAGACGGCAAAAGACAGACCGTATACGATACCGTGAGCAAGGAGATCAAGAAGGATTCACCCTCTCGTCTGCATGCCCGCCGCCAGATGAAAAAGGTACTTTATACTGTAAAGGAAGTACCGACTGAGGCTGCTGGCCGCAAGAAGGGAACCAGGGAGATCGACCTCACCAACAAGCTTTTTGACGAGATCGCTCCGAAGTATGCCAACCGCAACGGCGGCTACACCCGCATCATCAAGATCGGTCCCCGCAAGGGAGATGCCGCTATGGAGGTCGTTATCGAGCTGGTATGATGACTGTGTCACCTCGATAGCATGCCGGGTCGTTTTGTAAACGAAAGGACGGTTCGGCACTTCAATATTTATATTTAGAGGTAGATGCCTCTCCTGAGATTATTCGAGGGAGGGGCTTTTTTGTATCGCAGTGGCAGGTTGACTTTGCGGCGGATTTATTGTATAGTTTAAAATAAGAAACAACAGTGAAAAAACTGATATAGAGGTATAAAATTTGATAACTGCAGATAGAATTAAGTACGAGTATATACGCCGCGGCGAGAATGATGAGGTCGTTGCGGTCGAGACAGCTCTTGATGCTGTCTCTTTTCGCGTTGAAAAGGGACAGTTCATAGGCATCATGGGCACCAACGGTTCCGGCAAATCCACGCTTGCCAGACATTTGAATGCCCTGCTGATCCCGGAGGATGGCACCCTTGTCGTGGATGATATCGATACCCGTGATGAGAAAATGGTGTTTGAGATCAGGCAGCGGGTGGGTATGGTATTTCAAAACCCCGACAATCAGATCGTTCATGACATAGTGGAGGATGATGTTGCATTTGGACCGGAGAATCTTTGCGTTCCGCTTCCGGAGCTCAGAGACAGGGTAGATGACGCTTTGGATCGCGTCGGTATGAATGGATTTGCGACAGCCTCTCCCATGCGTCTTTCCGGCGGGCAGAAGGCAAGAGTCGCCATAGCGGGAGTCCTTGCAATGAAGCCGGAGTGTATTGTGTTTGATGAATCGACGGCGATGTTAGATCCTGCCGGACGGGAGGATATACTCGCGGAGGCAATGAGACTTTGTCATGATGAGGGAATTACCGTGATATGGATCACGCATTATCCTGAGGAGCTTATAGAGGCAGATCAGATATTTATCATGGATCACGGACGCCTGGAGCTTGCCGGGTCTCCCGGGGAGGTTTTCGCGGATGTCAGGAGATTGTACGCGATGGGACTTAGTGTACCGGATGTGACGCTGATCGCTTATGAGGCGGGACTTATGAACGGTGGAGCACCTGCCGTGTTGACAATAAATGATATTATTGATAGAATCTGAGAAACAGGTTACTATTTACGGCTGACAGATATGTGTATAGATACTGAATGCCTGCATTCATGCGACTATACAAAAGTGACAGCAGTGAATAGTAGTAGCAGAGGATAGGGTCATGCTTAGAAATATGACATTAGGCAGCTATTATCCGGTCGATTCCGCCATACACCGGCTGGATCCGAGGGTCAAGATGATAGCAGTTCTCATATATCTGGTGTCTTTATTTTTGTTCTCAAATTTTTATGGATATATTGCGGTCTCAGTATTTTTAATAACAGTAATAATAATATCAAAGGTTCCCGTTCCCTTTATATTCAAGGGAATGAAAACGATTGTTTTTCTGCTTATATTTACCTCGTTTTTTAACCTGTTTTTTACTGACGGCGAAGTGTTGTGGGAGTGGAGGTTTATTAAGATCACATATCAGGGGATATATCAGGCTGTCTTTATGGCGATGCGTCTTTTATATCTGGTCGTGGGATCGTCCATGCTCACATATACTACTACTCCCGGGCAGCTTACAGAGGCGATAGAGTCGCTTTTTGGATGGCTTAAAGTGTTCAGGGTCCCGGTGCATGACTTTGCGATGATGATGTCGCTGGCACTCAGATTTATCCCGTTATTATTGTCGGAGATGAACAGGATCATTGATGCGCAGAGCGCGAGAGGAGCTGATCTTGACAGCGGCGGTATCATAAAAAAAATGAAAGGATTTGTTTCCATCATAGTACCGCTCCTTGTATCTGCCACAAGACGTGCCTATGAGCTTGGTCTGGCAATGGAGGCGAGGTGCTATGGCTACAGCAGTAAAAATACCAAACTAAGACCCCTGCACTACCGAATATGTGATATCATGATGTTTCCGCTCATGGCTGTATATATTGTGGGAATTGTATGGGCAGGTAGATTATAACGGATGTGATCGTCACTGCTTTGGCTGTATCAGTATGGAGCTTATCTATGGATATATTATTAAACAAAGTATCGTATATATATGATGAAGGCACTTCCTATGAGAAATGTGCCTTGGCGGGAGTCGATCTTGAAGTTGTACAGGGTGAGTTTATCGGGCTCATCGGACGCACGGGATCAGGCAAGTCCACGCTTGTCAGGCTATTTAACGGACTGTTAAAGCCTACCTATGGCGGTGTCTATGTGGATGGGCAGGACATAGCTGATCCTGATTACAGTTTAAGTAAATTAAGAGGCAGGGTCGGGCTTGTATTTCAATATCCGGAACAGCAGCTGTTTGAGAGCACCGTGATAGCGGATGTTCAGTTTGGACCAAACAATCAGGGGCTTGATAAGCTCACTTGTGAGATGAGGGCATATCAGGCATTAAAGACAGTCGGTATCGGAGAGGAGCTTATAGATGTTCCGCCGCTCCAGCTCTCAGGGGGTCAGAAAAGAAGAGTAGCTATCGCGGGAGTACTTGCCATGCAGCCCGAGGTGCTCATTCTTGATGAGCCTACTGCCGGGCTTGATCCGGGTGGCAGAGAGGATATTTTTTCTCTTTTACATACTCTGAACGAGAAAAACATAACAATAATTCTTATCTCACACAGCATGGAAGATGTGGCTGAGCATACAAGCCGTGTGATAGTGATGAATGATGGACGTATAGCGATGGATGGTGCGACGGAGGATGTCTTTACAAGGTATGATGAGCTGCTTGGAAACGGACTGAAGATCCCGGTAGCTTCCCGGGTGATGGCGGCTCTGGAGGAGAGAGGGAGCATACCGGCGGGACAGCATAAATCTGTTATCAGGAAAGATCAGATAGTGGAGCTGATCAGACGAACTAACAAAGGAGACCAACTATGAGGTTATTGCTTGCGGAGGATGAGAGGGAGCTTTCGGATGCTCTCGTAGCTATCCTTGAGAATGCAAAATACAGTGTGGATGCCGTCTACAACGGACGTGATGCCTATGAGTATCTCGAGGTCGGTGAATATGACGGCGCAATACTTGATGTGATGATGCCGGAGATGGATGGGTTTACGGTGGTAAAGAAGATAAGGGATCTTGGAATTGACGTTCCCGTTCTCATGCTGACGGCGAGATCTGAGGTTGATGACAGGGTACACGGACTGGATGTCGGAGCAGACGACTATCTTACCAAGCCGTTTGCCATGAAGGAGCTTCTTGCGAGAGTCAGAGCCATCACAAGACGTGGTAC
>JAGBOK010000054.1 GCA_017633905.1 Eubacterium sp.
AAACTCTGCTCATATTTATAATACACATCCTCATCTGCTGCCGCAGGCGGTGCGCTCACAAATTCCTTGTCTGAATAATGCCTTTTTATCTCATCAGCCCTGTCACCGATATCCGAAACAAGCTTAGCTACTCTCGAAGCGAGTTTGTCATAGGCGGCTTTTACATTATCAAGCGCATCATAAGAAAACTCTAGCGGCTTGCGATAGTGGCTTTGCAGGCAGAAAAACCTGTATACCATCGGATCATAGCCGGCTTCCTCGAGAGATGAAACGGTAAGAAACCCTCCTGATGACTTTGCCATCTTGCCGGATGATGTATTCAGATGATTTACATGAAACCAGTAATTGCACCATTTGTGTCCGAAATACGCTTCGCTCTGGGCTATCTCATTTGTATGATGCGGAAAAATATTATCGACTCCGCCGCAGTGGATATCCAAATATTCGCCGAGATGCTTTTTTGATATGCATGAGCACTCAATATGCCATCCCGGATAGCCTATACCCCACGGACTCTCCCATTTCAATTCCTGATTTTCAAACTTCGACTTGGTAAACCAAAGAACAAAGTCTGTCTTGTTCCTTTTATTCTCATCCTCTGTAACATCGTCTCTCGCGCCGACCACAAGCTCGTCTTCGTTCTGCGCAGACAACACATAATAATCATCAAGCTTTCCGGTATCAAAATACACATTGTCTCCGGAAACATAAGCGTAGCCTTTTTCTATTAGTTTCTCTGTCATCTCGATAAAATCATCTATGCAGCCTGTCGCAGGCTCTACCACATCAGGCCAGCGAATATTGAGCTTCCCGGCATCAGCCTCAAAAGCATCTGTATAAAACCTTGCAATATCCATCACGGACTTGTTTTCTCTCTTTGCTCCGGACAGCATCTTGTCCTCTCCGGTATCGCCATCACTTGAAAGATGCCCGACATCAGTGATATTCATGACTCTCTTAACATCATATCCGGCAAACCTGAGCGTCTTGTCAAGAATATCCTCCATGATATAGGTTCTCAGATTCCCTATATGCGCATAATGATACACCGTCGGACCGCATGTGTACATCCTAACCTTCCCGTCCTCGTGCGGAACAAACTCCTCCACCTTTCTACCAAGCGTGTTATAAAGATTAATCCTATTAACCATCTGACCTTCCCCTTTAATAATTGTTCGTATTCCCAAGCCTCAAAGCTTATCCGCAATATTATACAGCAGCGTCTCCGTCTCATCCCATCCGAGACACGCATCCGTTATCGACTTGCCAAACTCATGCTCATTGACCTTTTGCGCCCCGGGTAACAGATAACTCTCTATCATAAGTCCCTTGACCAGTTCTCTGATCGGCTCGGATATTCTTCTGTTGTGAATGACCTCCTCTACAATACGAGGCTGTTCATAGAACACCTTGCCGGAATTTGAATGATTTGTATCAATGATACATGCGGGATTCTTTAACTCTAACAGCGAATACTTCTCATGAAGACGCACTAAATCTTCATAATGGTAGTTCGGTATATTGGCTCCGTGCTTGTTGACAGCGCCTCTTAAGATGGCATGAGTCATCGGATTTCCCGTGGTTTTGACCTCAAATCCCCTGTATAAAAAGGTATGGGGAGCCTGGGCTGCTATTATGGAATTAAGCATCACGGAAAAATCACCGCTCGTAGGATTTTTCATTCCTGCCGGAAGATCCATGCCGCTCACGGTAAGTCTGTGCTGCTGATCCTCAACAGATCTGGCGCCAACAGCCACATAAGATAAAATATCATCAATATATGGCCAGTTCTCGGGATACAGCATTTCATCAGCCGCAAACATGCCGGTCTCGGAGATAGCCCTGAGATGCATCTTTCTCATGGCAATAAGTCCCTCCATAAAATCCGTTCCCTTCTCGGGATCAGGCTGGTGGATGATTCCCTTGTATCCCATACCGGTAGTTCTTGGCTTATTTGTATATATTCGAGGGACAAGCAAAACCTTGTCCTTTATTTTCTCCTGTACATCGGCAAGTCTGGATATGTATTCACACACAGGATCCTCGTGATCCGCTGAACACGGACCTATGATAACGAGAAGTCTGTCAGACTTGCCTGTAATAATATCAACGACCTCACGGTCGCGTTTTTCTTTGATTTTTTTCTGTTCGGCAGAAAGAGGATATAATTCCTTTAGAACATCCGGAGATATAACCTCCTTTACATAAGTAAAGCTCATTATAATTATTCCTTTCAAGCATCGATTTGATCAGGCGAATCAACAGTATTTCCTGCCCGCGCGCCGCCTATAAGTCAGCTTTGCTGACAGTTTCATACCGGCGGGCGTGTACATATAGACTAACAGGAGCCGCCGAAACCGGCAGCCCCCGATACACACCGAATAACCGGTATATTTTTTTATTTTATTTCCTGCATATCTCATCTGCCGGCAAAAGCAAATGTGATATTTTTATTTCCAGAAAATACCCCCTGCTACGGAAGCATCTGCAGAATACTTGCCATCTTTGAGAACGTTGACTTTCTCAAGGAACTTGTCATACTCCTCAGTATTAACAGGCAGTTCCATGGTCTTGGTACCATCCTTGCAATAGAAACCGCTCTTGATGCTATCATCAGAAGATACCCATGGGAAATCTAAATATACATCATCGCAGGCAGTAACAGTCCATGCCTTAACAGCTGCATCCGTACCCTCATAACCGATATTAAGTGTACGAGTACCTGCTTTCATGGAATTAACATAATCAGGATCAGCATAGCATCTTGCATCTGTCAGAGGATCAACCCACTGTCCATCATACTGAGCATCCTTGTTGTATGCAAAAGTCCAATAATTGGAATAGAAACCATCTGTAACTCCAATTGCGTATTCATTGATCTTGCCTGCAAGAGCCCCTGTCTGGTAAACAGAAATATCGACCATGACATTATAAGTCGGATCTACAACAGTATAGATCTTGAGCTGAGCCTTGGTCCCGTCAGCAAGATCTTTATCTACTGTAGTAACTGTCTCGACCTTGTTGGTACCCGAACCGGTCATAAGCTCATTATACATCGGATAGCTCTCTGTAAAATTCATCTGGTATTTAACGATATTATCCCACTGTGCTTTCTGATATGTCACGGAAGATCCGCTTGCTGCAACATTCGGTGCAAGAACATATCGGGTGGTTTTTTCACCATCTGTTTTGTAATACCTGTAAGGATCATTAGTTTTTGCATCTTCAGGAAGAGCACTCATAACAGTTGTATAGGAATCCTCACTGCCGTAGAGCAGTTCCCAATAAAGATCCTTTGAATAATAATCAACTACTGTTTCTTCATAAAAGCTGTTAATATTGCTGTCTGCTTTGTTAAATACTGCTTTTTTAAGCTTCTTGTATGACTTTACATACTTGTTGAACTTCTTCTTGGATATCTTTTTGTTATTCTTCTTGAACTTCTTGCCCTGCTTGGTATAAGAAACCTTCTTTTTAAGACCATTGTTTGCAACCTTGTATGTAGTATAGGTGGTCTTCTTTCCCTTTACCTGTTTAACTACGATACTTCCTGCCTTCTTAGTGTTTTTTACTTCCTTAACATTCTTTAAGGTTGTAAATGCGGCAGGATTGCTCATTCTGATGTTGGAATTAACTACATACTCTCTAAGAGTTTTCTTGGATAAAGCAAGCATCATAAGCTCAGCCCCGTTACCGTTTGCCGGCATAACTGAATACTTTAACTTGGAATCTCCGAGAATGATCGAAAGACAACCGGCAAAAGGCTCTACCAGTTCATAATCATCCATAATGAGCGAATTCTGGGTTATCATGACAGCCTGTCCATCAGCAAGAGAAAGAGCGGCGTCTGCATTGTTCTTAAGAATCTTCTGAAGCTCGGTCATGTCTGCTGCTGTTCCTGATGTAGAAGGAGCCGCGGTCGCTGCCGGAGCTGTTGTAGCTGCTGCGCCTGATGCAGGAGCTGTAGTTGCCGCTGCGCCTGATGCGGGAGCTGCTGTTACTGCTGCACCTGTTGCCGTAGCTGCAGGAGCCACTGTCTCAGCTGCAACACGGATCACATTATCTGTGTTCTTGGATGCTGCCCGTGAGGATGTGCCGGTGGATGCCGGGATCACGGAAGCAGCCAGAGCAAGCGTCAAAACTGTTGCCATTGCTCTGTTACGTCTTGTGTTTGACATTTGTTATTCCTCCTTTGATTTGTTTATGGATAAGTATATGATCGCAAAAACAGGGGACTTATCTTTTTTAAAAAGGTATGCGGCCATACCGGATATTGAGGAAACACAAATCAATGTATGTGTATCCTCAGCCCTCTATTTATGCATTCACAAATCGTATAATACCACATATGCTCATAACTTGCAAGGGAAATTTTGTGTCAATAATGTATTATTTATGTGGCAGACTTAAAAATCTTCTTTAGAAAAGCAAAACGCCAGGACGGCTGCTATCGTCTTTCCATCGGTGATCTTTCCCTCCGATATCATATCCCTTGCTTCCCCGGGAGAATATCTTTCTATCGTCACAAATTCATCAGAATCCGGTCTTGCGTCAGTCTTTTTCAGATCCCTTGCTAAAAAAATAGCGGTCTTTTCCTCGCTGTACGCGGGGGCGGGACAAAAATCCATAAGCTTTGTAAAGCTTTCAGATGTATAACCGATCTCTTCCTCCATCTCCCTTTTGATGGTGGTCAGCCTGTCCTCACCGGGATCTGATTTTCCTGCGGGTATCTCCAAAAGCTCCTCATCAGCTCCGACTCTGTACTGTCTGACAAATATTATCTTCCCCTCATCGTCTACGGGGATCACGGCGGCTCCGCCCGGGTGATGGATGAGATCCCAGTGTGTCACTCCTCCGTCGGGAAGCCCTATCTCACATTCAAAAAAATCCATGACGTTTCCCCTGTGGACAGGATAGCTTTTTATCAGTTTGTAATCGCTCATGTTTTCTCCTTGTGAACAATATTGCGCTATGTCTGTATCGCTCAATTTTTAAATGAATGTATCGGCGCCGGGATCTTGCCTTTTCTTGATACAAAATCATCACATGAAAATGCGCTGACCGGCATGATCGGCGCGCTGCCGAGCAGCCCTCCGAATTCAAGCGTATCTCCTACTTTTTTCCCCTGCGCAGGGATTATCCTGACGGCGGTGGTCTTCTGGTTGATCATACCGATCGCCATCTCATCGGCAAGTATCCCGGATATGGTCGAAGCCTTTGTGTCTCCCGGGATCGCTATCATATCAAGACCTACCGAACATACACAGGTCATGGCTTCAAGCTTTTCTATTGTGAGCGCACCCTCATTGACGGCATCTATCATTCCCTGATCCTCACTGACCGGGATAAAAGCTCCGCTCAAACCACCAACTGCGGTGCCTGCCATCACGCCGCCTTTTTTCACCTGGTCATTGAGCATGGCAAGTGCAGCCGTAGTTCCGGGGGCACCGGCTCTCTCGAGTCCGAGTGTTTCAAATATCTCCGCAATGCTGTCCCCGACAGCCGGTGTCGGCGCCAGTGAAAGATCGACTATCCCAAAGGGGACTCCAAGTCTTTTTGACGCTTCGTTCGCCACAAGCTGTCCGACTCTTGTTATCTTGAAAGCGGTTTTTTTGATCGTCTCACAGACGACCTCAAAAGATTCTCCCTTTACCTCGTCAAGCGCGACCTTGACAACTCCCGGACCGCTGACACCGACGTTTATTACGGCATCTCCCTCGCTTATCCCATGGAACGCACCCGCCATAAAGGGATTATCGTCCGGAGCATTGCAAAACACCACAAGCTTGGCAGGACCTATAGACTCCCTGTCAGCTGTTTTTTTTGCAGTATCAAGAATGACCTCACCCATCAGTCTCACGGCGTCCATATCAAGACCCGTTTTTGTGGAGCCCACATTGACTGAGCTGCATACAAAATCAGTTTCGGAAAGCGCCTGGGGTATCGATCTGATAAGCAGTGAATCCGCTTTTGTCATCATTTTGGACACGATCGCCGAATATCCGCCGAGAAAATTGACTCCGACCTCCTTTGCCGCCCTGTCAAGAGTCTTTGCAAGCTTTACAAAATCCTCTTCGTTTCGCAGGGCTCCTCCTATCAGGGAGACCGGTGTTACGGAGATTCTTTTGTTGACCACGGGAATACCGTATTCGCGTGATATATCATCTCCCGTTTTTACAAGATCGCGAGCCATCCCTGTGATCCTGTCATAGACCTTGTCACAAAGCCTGTCCGGATCACTGTCAACACATTCAAGGAGACTTATTCCCATTGTTATTGTCCTGACATCAAGGTTTTGTTTTTCTATCATCCGGTTGGTTTCAAGAACTTCATTTATATTTAGCATTGTTTCTTCTCCGTTTTGATTTGCTGTTTATGGCTGGCGGGGCGTCATAGCCTGTTCATGGAATTAAAAATCTCCTCGCGCTGCATCTTGACGGTACATCCTATATCGTTTCCAAGCGACTCGACGCCATCAGCCATTTCCTGATATCCGTCATCATAACCGCTTACATCAACGATCATCATCATGTTAAAAAAACCTCCGACTATCGTCTGCGATATATCAAGTATATTTATTTTTTTCTCCGCAAGGAATGTACACACCTTTGCAATGATCCCGACACTGTCCTTGCCCACTACCGTAATTACCGCTCTTTTCATCATTACCTCCAAATCAATTGTATTTTCAACATGCAACAGGGGCGCTCGGCATCCTCCTGTCTGCAACCAAAAGCCTTGTTCCGTACTGCTTGAAGCTTTCGCAGGATTCCATTTCATATGAAACAGTGTTGAATGCAAGCTCCGGAAAATTGTTTTGTTCACTTAAATGACCAAGTATTACCGTTTTTAGTCCTTTATGGATTATCTCCCGTATCAGCCCCGCAGAGGCGGTATTTGAAAGATGCCCTCTGTCACCGAGTATTCGCATTTTCAGTGAATACGGATAAGGACCCACCTGAAGCAGATTGATGTCATGATTTGCTTCGAGAAGAACAGCGTCACAATCGCCTAAATTCTCAATAACCATGTCATCATATATTCCCATATCCGTAGCTATGCCAACCTTTTTCTCATTTTTTCTAAGAGTATAGCACACGGGATCCGCCGCATCATGCGATATGGGAAACGGTGTGATATGATAATCTGATACCTCAAAGCCCTCTCCTGATCTGATACTGTGAAAAAGCTCAGGAGAAATATTGTTCATATTGCATTTTTCCCAGATTTTTTCAATGGTATCAGCCGTAGCATATACAGGGAGCGGATATTTTCTAAGAAGCGCCGCAAGCCCTGCTATATGATCAGAGTGCTCATGCGTGATCAGGATCCCATCCATATTATCAAGAGAGAGACCCTGATCCCCGAGTCCCTCTCTAATCCTCTTCAGGCTGATTCCGGCGTCAACTAAAAAACCGCGACCGTCATCGCCTGCATATATACAATTTCCACTGCTGCCGCTCGCTATCGAATAGAGCTGCATCTGTACCTCCTTTTTTGTCCGTTAGACTCTGCTGTACTTTCGCACGAGGTCTAACGGTACAGACTCGGATTCTCGCTTCGCTCGTATCCTCGTTGTCCGTTAGACTCTGCTGTACTTATATGCATGAATACGGATGCAAGCATCCGATTCATGCATATATCGTACAGCCTCGTGCTTTATCGCTCACATATCATTTCTTACCTGGTCGCTGTCTATTGTAATACGGTTTCGTCCGTTTTGTTTTGACGTGTACATCGCCCAGTCGGCTCTGGTTAGCAGATCCATCGGATTCTCACAGGTCTCGGGATAGCTTGCTATACCGGCAGACGCCGTGATATTCAATACCCTGTCCGCAAATTTGATCGGAGTCTCCCTGATCTGCTGATGAACAGCCTGCGCGATCGCATATACATCCTTGACACCCTTGCCGAGAAACGCTATTACAAATTCCTCGCCGCCGTAGCGTCCCGCTATACCGCCATATCTGATCGCCGCAATATTTAACAGCCTTGATACATGCTTGATAGCCTCATCACCGCACTGATGCCCGTAATTATCGTTTACAAGCTTAAACTTGTCTATATCAAACAGAGCCATCGTAACAGGGATCTTTTTCTGCATTGCCTCTGAAAGATACTTGTTCATGAGCTCATTCAGGTGACCTCTGTTGTAGATTCTTGTGAGACCGTCCCTGATAGCCATATCGTTCATTTGTTCATAGAGCATCGCGTTGGAGACACCAAGGCTTATCTGCCCTGCGATATTCTGATAGAAGGCTGCTCCGTCCATGAACACATTTATCTTGTTCTTCATTACTATGAGAGTTCCATAGCGGGCATTTGCCTTTCCTAAGATAGGCAGGCAGATCACGGAAGGCATATTGTATTTATCTTCAAGAAACTGGAAGAATCTGACGCTTTCCGTTGTAGTATTCTGCATATAGAGCTTGGACATAACAAGCATTTCTTTGAGATCAGTCTCAAATACGGATCTCTTGATCTGGTATGCAAAATCATCTCCGAGATTGGTCGCAACAGCGAGAAAACGTCCTCTCGGCTTCTCACCCGGTATCTGTATTGTATTGTCGGGTTCAAGTATGATTATGACCGCATCCATATCAAGACGGATCTGTAGGATATCTACGATCTTTCTCATCAGCGGTTCCTTCTTGACCGATGAAGCTATGGCAGATGAGATCTCATTTTGTACACTCATCTCATCATGAGACCTGTTGATCTTTTTATTTGCGGTCTGAAGCTGTATCTTCTGCGCTCCGAGAACATCATTGACCTTCTTGATACGATCCTGATGCTCCTTTAGCTCCTCATTTACGTTGTTGAGCGCTTCGAGCGACCTTTGCTGCGCCATTACCTGTTTGAAAAATTCATCATAGATCCTGGCAAGAGCCTCGCCAATGATGATCGGGATCAAAATGATCACAAGACTGAGTCCCACCTCGCGCAAAAGCTCGGAGAGTCCGGACGGCATTCTGTCAAGCAATGCACGAACTCCAAACGACGGGACGAGATATGCGATCAGAAATGACAAATAATATGAAATACGTTTGCCGGTGTCATCGAACTGGATAAATACGATGATCTCTATTGAGAAAAAAACCACAAGCAGCAAAAAGGCAAGCGCTATAGGCTGATAAAACCAATAATAATATGCCACAGTGGCTATGATCACTCTTAAAATGCCGTATGCAAACCCGATCCTTGAACGCTTCTGTATTTTCTCGGGATCCTTGAAAACAATATGTTCAATGACAAACATAACTACAAAGAAGCCTATGGCGATGAAAAACTCGAATATCTCCATCTTTTCTCCGTGAGTCTCTATAGTCATCGCAAGACATGCAATGATATAAAGGATCATGGATACATACAGGCAGACATGAAACTTATAGATAAATCTGTCCTTAAAAATTGTCGTCATTATCTTGAGCATAAATAAAGCCACCTTTCGTATTAATCAGTTTTATCCCTTATTTTTCCCAATATATCTCAACCGAGTCCCCTTCTTTAAGAGGGTCGGTAAAGTTCTTGTCAATACCGTTGATCCTTGTGATAAGCCTTGTTCCTCCTACCTTTGACATATCAAACGGATAAACGTCAAATACATCTACGAAGATCGCTCCCTTTGCCTTGGCAGGTATGGTCACGTTCTGACCGTTTACCGTTATATGCGTCGGCTCCGCGGGAGGAAGCGGCGCCTCGGGTATCCCGTCGATCCTGTCTAATATTGCCTGGTCAGCAGATTCCGACCTGTCATTTCCGGAAACGGGAACCGCCTGACGTCTGTCGTTCTCGCCGGGTATTATCCTGCCGTCCCTGCCGAGCTTCGCGGTATCAAACGGCACATCCTCCATCCATTCCGGCAGAGGTTTGAGCGGTTTCAGCAGAGGATCCTCTGCCATAGCCTCCTCTAAGGTCGTATGCTTCTTCGGTCTCTCATCATACACTTTGGCATTAACCGTTTTGGCTGCATCATTTTCTGTCTTATGATCCTTCTCGCGCTCTTCATCGTCAGATGAGCCCTTGGAATGATCGAGCGAGGATGCCCATGATGAACGGGATCTGTGTGCGGTCTTTGATATCTCCTCCACAACATCACCGTCGTGTACCTCAGCGTCAAGACCTGCCTCCACAGAGTTCAGCAGCACCTTGTCGACCTTTTCAAGACCGGCAAATTCAAGCAGAAAGCTCACGGTGAGAAAATCATACACTACGATATCATCATCGTCCCTCACGTCATAATTAAGAGTCCTTGGAACACCACTGACCTCGACTCTCTTGGGACAGATCATGTTTCTTCCAAAAAGAGTAACTGTTATCTCCGAGCGGCACTCAGCGATCTGTGAGAGACGGATAGAGCCCTTGTCTCCTTTGGTCGAAGGTGTGAGCATGATCCTGTCATTTTCAAAAACAGGGTCATTTAAGCTGACCTCCTTGCGTCCTTTTCTGACCACAACGACCTCACCGGGTTCTCCCTTTACCTCTCTTTTCTCGCCGTTTACCCTGTAATTCAGGGAATCGCCTCTGATCGGGAAGAGATTTTCTTTTTTAAAACCCGACGCGAGGCACGCATCAAGAACGGTGACCTTGCCGTTGTCATAGAGCTTGACCGGCATCTCGTTGACCGTGACATGTATAAAATTGTTGCTCTGGTCATAAGCGCTCAGGCATATCCCTATCGGTGTGACCATGAGCGAATCTCTTGCATAGGTGTCATCAGGGAAATCTATATTTGTCAGCACATCCGCGCCCCTGATAGCTACTCTTTTCTGATCGAGGTTCAGCCGCTCTGCAAGATATTCGGAAAACCCATGCTGCAATCCGCCGCCGCCCACTATAAACACGGCACTGACGCTCTTGCCGCCATTGAGCTCGATGAGCTTTGATGCTATTTTTTTAGTGATCTGTCTGACTGTAGGGTCAGTGACCTTCAATACCTCTTCTTCGGACACCGACACCGTGTCGCCGAATATATTGTTAAAGGTCGATGTTTTGTGAGCTGCCGCAGTCCTCTTGATCCGCTCGGCAGTCTCAAAATCAGTAAGATACTCTCTTGCTATCGCTTCCGACATCTCATCGCCGGCAAGCGGTATCATCCCGTAAGCAACGATACTCCCGTCCTTCACTATTGAAAGATCTGACGTACCGGCTCCCACATCCACAAGCGCGATATTAAGAAGTCTGAACTTCTCCGGAATAGCAACATTGATAGCGGCTATGGGCTCCAGTGTCATGCTCGCCACATGAAGACCCGCGCCCTCGACTGCGGCGTAGAGACCCTCTACGACTTCATCCGGAAGAAAAGTAGCTATCAGATCCATCCCGATAGACTTGGCAGGATGCTTTTCAAGCATATCCATCTGATAACCATTCAGATAGAACCTGATCGGAGAATAGCCGACACAGAAAAACTTCTTGTCCTTGTGGTCTATGTCAGCCTGTATCTCATTGTAGGCTTTTTCTACTCCCGCCATCTCGAGAGTCCTGATATCGTCTGTAGAGACCTTGGTCTCCTCGGCAAAATCATGTTCGATATGAACCACTCTGGTTTTCAATACCCTTCCGGCGGCTGCAATGCTGACTTCATTCAGCTTTTGCGATATTCTTTCTTCAAGCGTCGCCCTGACTGTAGCTATGGTTCTCGAAACAGTTCCTATATCGTGTATCTGACCATCTATCACAGCTCTTGATGTGTGCTCGACGATCTCCTGTGCAACCACAACAAAGCGGTCAACCCCCACACGGTAGCCGACCGTACCCACGATACTTCTCGTGCCAATATCAAGTCCGAAAACATATCCGTCGTTTTTGTTATCCACAACAGTACTCCTCATAAAAATCACATTATCTCAGAGATTATAACACATTTTTTTACGATAATAAAGAAAAAAATTGTACTTTCGTAAATTTTCGTTGTTTTTCCCTAATGTGCTTCGCCCCAGCTCATGCCCTGCCCGACATCAGCTATAAGAGGAACCTTTAGTTTGCAGGCATTTACCATCTCTTCATTCAAAAGTTTTTTTACCCGGTCAATCTCTTCTACAGCTGTCTCCACGAGTAATTCGTCATGTATCTGAAGTATCAGTCTGGATCTGAGCCCTTCTTTTTTCAATCTATCTGACACCCGTATCATTGCGATCTTGATGATATCGGCAGCAGTTCCCTGTATAGGTGAGTTCATTGCGACCCTCTCGCCAAACTGCCGCTGCATGAAGTTGCCTGATTTCAGCTCCGGTATCTGCCTTCTGCGTCCAAACATTGACGTGACATAGCCTTTTTTCTTGCCCTCCTCAACGAGGCTCTCTATAAATGAATGAACTCCGGGATAAGTCGAAAAATAATCCTCTATATATTTTTTTGCCTGTTTTTGTGTGATGTCAAGATCCTTGGACAGACCAAAACCGCTGATCCCGTAGACTATACCGAAATTCACGGCTTTTGCATTTCTCCTCTGCGCATCCGTCACCTCGTCAAACGGAGTCCCGAACACCTGTGAAGCCGTGATCCTGTGAATATCAGCATCCTGCTTGTAGGCGTCTATAAGCCTCTCATCACCGGACATATGCGCCAGAACCCTCAGCTCTATCTGCGAATAATCAGCATCGAGAAAAACATATCCATCCTCCGGCACAAATATGTTTCGTATCTCACGCCCAAGCTCCGCCCGCACCGGAATATTTTGAAGATTGGGATCAGAGCTTGACAGCCTTCCTGTCGCCGTTATATTCTGATTGAAGGTAGTCCTTATTCTACCGTCGTCGTCTATAAATGCAGCCAACCCGTCAGCGTATGTTGATTTCAGCTTGGTCAACTGTCTGTACTCCAGGATCATATCTACAATAGGGTCTTCTAATCTGAGCTTTTCCAAAACCTCGGCTGAGGTCGAGTAGCCGGTCTTTGTTTTTTTTCCGTAGGGCAGCCTTTTTTTCTCAAAAAGGATGACTCCGAGCTGCTTGGGAGAATTGATATTAAATTCCTCTCCCGCATTCTCATAAATATCTTTTTCAAGTTCAAGGATCCTCTCCCCGAGCCTGTCACCGTATGCCTTCAGCTCATCTCTTTCTATGAGGATCCCATACTGCTCCATACTGTGCAGAACAAAAATAAGCGGCATTTCTATCTCATAAAAAAGCTTGTCTGATTTTATCCTTTTCAATTCGTCCTTAAAAAACAGGTATGCCTTTGCGTTTACCAAAGCGCAGCCTGCCATATAGCGGACAAAATCATCCCGGTCATCTTTAAGTGCGTCCATGTATGATTTTTTCCCGAAAATCCCCTCGTAGCTTCCTATGGATATTCCGAGATATGCCATTGCGATATCTTCTTCCGCAAAGCTCTTGTCGATCGGTCTGACAACATAAGCCGCAATATTGGTATCAAATGAATTTTTATGATCAAGATACGGAAAAATATCAAGATAGGACTTAATGTCATTGCCTATCAATATGTGCCCGGCTCCTACCCAGTCAGATATAAGTCCTATGACATCAGCCTCGCCCAGCTTATCTCCGATCATGAAAAAGCCCGCCCTGTCCTCTGATGTGGCTATGGCGATTCCTACCATTCCCTGAGACTCATCCTCGGAAAAAAGCATCATCTGACCGCCCTCTGATACAGTCATGCCCTTCTCCTTCATTACAGGACGGATGGCAAGCACGTCTTTATCAGTAAAAGAATCAAGAAAGCTTTTCAGATCATAGACGGAATCAGAGACAACAAGCTCCTTGAAAAGCTCATTGTTATCATCTGTTCCATGTTCAAACCGCTTTAATATGGATTTGAATTCAAGCTTTTCTATCTCAGAAAAAGCATCATGGTTCCAGATGTCGCCAACCATACACTGATTTGGCTTTATCTTTAGTTTCAGATCACAGCGTATCGTGGCAAGATCCTTGCTTAATACTGCAAGCTCCGGATGCGCCTGTATGTTGTTTTTGGCTCTTTTATTTTCTATCTCATCCGCATGCTTTAGTACCTCCTCGACTGTTCCGTACACATCGAGAAGTTTTACAGCGGTCTTCTCACCTATACCCGGAACTCCCGGTATGTTGTCAGATGAATCTCCCATCAGTCCTTTAAGATCTCTGATCTGGGAAGGTGTCACCATAAAATCCCTGATCACCGCGGCTTTATCGTAGACTATCATCTCGGTTTTGCCGGACTTTGTCCTGGGATGCAAAACAGTCACATCATCATTTACAAGCTGCAGCAAGTCCCTGTCTCCTGAGACCACAGTGACACTCATGCCCGATGTGACGCCCTCTTTTGACAGGGTGCCTATGATATCATCAGCCTCAACGCCTGCTTCGGAATATATCTTTAGCTGCATTTTTTGAAGAAGCTCCTTTAACACGGGCATCTGTTCAGCGAGCTCGTCAGGCATGCCTTTTCTGTTGCCCTTGTACTCGGCGTATTTTTCATGTCTGAATGTAGGTGCCTTCTCATCAAAAGCTATCAGAATATGAGTCGGCTTTTCATCATCGATCAGCTTGTAAAGAATATTGAGAAATCCATATATCGCATTGGTATGCTGCCCGTCCCTGTTCGTCAGATCAGGCACACCGTAAAAAGCGCGGTTTATTATGCTGTTTCCATCAATAAGCATCAGTTTGTCAGCCATTGTATTACGCTTCCCTTCCGAAATGTTATATCAAATGTTATTATACACACTTATGCGTAACAAGTCAAATGAAAATCATAACCCTGCGGATGGTGGGGTGGGCGGATCCTCAACTCCTGCGGATGGTGGGGTGAGGCGGATCCAGAAAACAGTCCGGGGGACTGTTTTCCCGCCGAACTTCTTCGCGCACAGAGTGCGCTACGCATGCATAGGCACGACGAAATCAAAGATTTCTGTGCCTGAAGTACGACCGAGCGAGTTTGCGAAGCAAAGCTCGCGAGACCTTGCAACCCGTGGGTTTGGGGCATCCGCAGGATGGGGGGGTGAGGCGGATCCAGAAAACAGTCCGGGGGACTGTTTTCCCGCCGAACCGACCGAGCGAGTTTGCG
>JAGBOK010000055.1 GCA_017633905.1 Eubacterium sp.
GGACGGGACACTGATCTGTGAACAGTTTTTTACTTATTATGACACAATGATGTTTGTAGAGTTCTGCTTAAAGGATCATCCGGAGAAGGTTTCCGATGAACTTAAAAAAGTAGCGGGAGGCATTGCTCCGGGATATACTGCCGACGAGGCACTTGCAAGGAACTTTGCGAAAGCCTATGCAGGTATGAGTGTTAAGGAGCTGTATGATTATGCGGTAGAATTCGGCAAAAAGCCGGCAACAGGCTTTAACAACATGAGATACTCGGAGTGCGCATATCTTCCGATGGTAGAAGCCGTTCAGTATCTGTATGACAACGACTTCACCATCTATGTAGTCAGCGGTACCGAGCGCACTACATCAAGAGCGATCATTGATAATTCACTTTTTTCTGACTATGTGGATCATGAGCATGTCATCGGAACAGAGTTTGAGGTCAAGGTAAAGGGTCATGAGAATGTTTCATCTGACATGGATTATAAATATGTTCCGGGTGATGAACTGGTATTTACGGGAGGCTTTGTCCGCAAGAACCTGAATGCTGCCAAGACGATCGCCATTGAAAGAGAGATCGGGAAAAAGCCGGTACTTGCTTTTGGAAACAGCGGCTCTGATACCTCGATGATGGACTACACACTGGATTCAAACAAGTATCCGAGTGCTGCATTCATGGTAGTGGCAGATGATGATGAAGAGGAGTGGGGCAAGACATCCAACTGGGAGAACAAAACTCCTGATTATATCAAGGCAGGATACATACCTGTTTCCATGAAGAATGACTTTGCCCAGACCTATCCGAAGGGTGTTGTCAAGGCGGCTGCACAGACGGATGCGGGTGTGCTTGGAGTGGAACCCGATGATGAGCAGCCTGTGGCTGCCTGAATAAAGAGTTACTGTTATGAAGTGACAAAAATAATATGGGAGATCAGCTATGAGTGAGAAAAAAATTGGAGATGAATTCTTCGAGCTTAGAAATAAAAAGCTTGCCGAAAAGATCATTAAAGGGCTCAAGTCAAGGCATATGGAGGGTTTCTACGCCCCTACCCGTGAGGACGCTCTAAAGAAAGCGATCGAGATAATTCCCGAAGGGGCTTCCGTTACATGGGGAGGATCAATGTCTGCCGCGCAGATAGGACTTTTTGATGCCATGAAAAACGGCAGCTATAACGTGATCGACAGAAACGGTGCTGCTACACCGGAGGAGAAGAGACAAAAAGAGCTCGAGGCTTACGGTGCGGATTTCTTTATATCCAGTGCCAATGCAATTACTGAGGACGGCGTGATGGTAAATCTTGACGGAAATTCCAACAGGGTCTCTGCCATAGCCTATGGTCCTTCACATGTGCTGATGATCATAGGCATGAACAAGGTCGTTAGCAATGTGGATGCCGCCATAGAGCGCACCAGACATATTGCGGCACCTGTCAACGCCCAGCGCTTTGACATAGAGACTCCCTGCAGATCCACGGGAGCATGCGCCGACTGCAAGTCACCGCAGAGCATCTGCTGCAATATGCTTATCACAAGGCTTGAACTTCATCCCGACAGGATGAAGGTGATACTTGTGGGAGAGGACTTGGGCTTTTGATCAACATGTCAGAGATCTTTTCAAGGACCGCGTTACTATACGGAGAAAAAGCGATGGATGTTCTGGCATCGTCACGCATTGCCGTTTTCGGTATAGGAGGCGTGGGAGGCTATGTCGTTGAGGCGCTTGTCAGGAGCGGGATAGGGGCTGTTGATATCATTGATAATGACAAGATAGTCCCATCCAATATCAATCGCCAGATCATAGCCACGACTCAGACTGTAGGACGATACAAGGTCGATGTTATGAGGGAGCGTATCTTAAGTATCAATCCGGACTGTGAGGTCAGGGCATACAAGACTTTTTTTCTTCCGGATACAAAGGATCAGTTTGATTTCAAAGAGTATGATTATGTTGTAGATGCGATAGATACCGTGACAGGAAAGCTTGCGATAATAGAAAAAGCAAAAAGTGAAAACGTGCCTGTCATCTCCGCCATGGGTGCGGGAAACAAGACACGTCCCGCAATGCTTGAGGTTGCTGACATATATGAGACCAAAGTCTGTCTTCTTGCAAGAGTGATGCGCAGGGAATGTAAAAAAAGAGGTATAGCCTCTCTTAAGGTCGTATATTCAAAAGAAAAACCCGTAAAGCCGTCAAACGACCCCTCAGTCAGACCTGTTCCCGGTTCTACTGCGTTTGTTCCCTCAGCAGCCGGTCTCATCATTGCCGGTGAGGTGGTTGGTGACATAGTGGCAGTCGTGAATAGTATCTAAGGCACGCTGTATTCGTATCAGAAACGGAAAGTTATCATGGTCGATATTTTGATAGTAGAGGATAATAAAGAGATCGCCGGTCTGATAAGTGACTTTCTCGGACGCGAGGGCTATATAGTCAGCATAGCCGAAAGCGGTGAGAAGGCTTTGAAGATCTTTGATATGTACGGGGCAAAGCTTGTCGTACTTGATATCAATCTCCCGGGGATCGATGGATTCTCCGTCTGCTCAAATATAAGAAAAAAGACCAACACACCAATACTCATTGCCAGTGCAAGAACTGGCAAATCCGACATGTTGAACGGGCTTGAACTCGGCGCTGATGATTACATAGAGAAACCGTTTGACATCGATATACTTATTGCAAAAATAAAAGGTATATTTAAACGCAAATATGAGGTCGAAACACTTCGCGTCGGACAGCTTGTCCTCAATACTCCGGATCAGTCACTTACGGTCAATGGAAAAAATATCCCGACCACGGGAAAGGAGTTTGAGCTTCTTCGTCTGCTGATCGAAAACAAAGGTACCACCATGAAAAAAGAATATTTATTTGATACCATCTGGGGAAGCGACAGTGAATCAGAACCCCAGACCCTGAATGTTCATATCAATTCTCTCAGGAAAAAAATAGAAGCAGACCCCAAAAATCC
>JAGBOK010000056.1 GCA_017633905.1 Eubacterium sp.
GATGCGAAGGGTCGCGTGATCATCCCGGCTAAGCTTCGAGATGGTCTTGGCGATTCCTTCGTCGTGACCGTAGGACTTGACGGATGTCTGTATGCCTATCCCATGGATGAGTGGGAGATATTTTTGAACAGGCTAAAAGAACTCCCCGGAACAAAAGAGGCAAGAGTATTGCAGAGGACTTTTATGGCAAATGCCGCCACCTGCGAATGTGACAAGCAGGGCAGGACATTGATCCCCGCGAATTTAAGGGAAAGAGTCGGCATCACCAAGGATGTTGTGTTTATAGGAGTGCTTGGCAAGGTCGAGATCTGGAGCAAGGAAGTTTATGAAAACGGTGATGATGTAGCAGATATCGACACGATAGCAGATCATATGTCAGAGCTTGGACTCAGCTTTTGACGATGTGATCTTTCGTATTCGGTCCGGCGTGGGCAAGCGATCACATACCGGATCCTGATATTGATAAAAAGGTGCAAGAGGAGCAGTAAAGATCAAATGGAGTTTAAGCATATATCCGTCATGTCAGAAGAGGTGATCAGGGAACTTAATATCAGAGAGGACGGAATATATGTCGATGGAACACTTGGAGGCGCCGGTCATTCTTCGGCTATAATCTCGATGCTGGGGAGTGATGGGAGGCTGATAGGAATAGATCAGGATGCAGATGCGATAGCGGCCTCCTCATCACTCATAGGCAGTGATGAGAGAGTCACTATCGTAAAAAGCAATTACAGCAGAATGGATGAGGTGCTTGCAGAGCTTGACATAGAAGCGGCAGACGGGATACTGCTTGATCTCGGAGTGTCATCCCATCAGTTTGACGACAGATCAAGAGGCTTTTCATATCATACGGATGAGCCGCTTGATATGAGGATGGACAAGGAGAAAAGCTTTACCGCGGCTGACGTCGTAAATACCTACTCTGAAGCAGAGCTTAAAAAAATACTATATGAGTACGGCGAAGAAAAATACGCCGCATCGATAGCCGGAAATATCATCAGAAAAAGATCCGAACACAAAATAGAGACAACGATGCAGCTGGTAGATATCATCAGGGCTTCGATGCCGGAGCGTGAGAAAAACAAAAAAGGACATCCTGCCAGAAAGACCTTTCAGGCACTTAGGATAGAAGTCAATTCAGAGCTTGATGTGCTCAAAAGCTCTATAGGGATGATGATAGAGCTTTTGAATCCGGACGGCAGACTTGCGATCATTACCTTTCACTCGCTTGAAGACAGGATCGTCAAGAAGGCATTTCTGCAGGCGGAGGATCCGTGTATATGTCCAAAGGACTTTCCCGTATGCACATGCGGCAGAAAGTCAAAGGGAAGGATGGAACCGCACAGACCAATCGTTCCTACGGAGGACGAGATAAGGGACAACCCGAGGTCAAGAAGCGCAAAGCTTAGAATATTCAGAAAGCAGCAGGCGTAAAGCGGCAGACTTATAACATGTAAAACAAGGGAAGAGGAACAAATATGAGAGAGACGATCAGAAACCATAACAATGTGTATGTATTCGGGACGGAGGCGAGAGAGCTTGATGTGATGCCTGCCATCAGGGAGAGATCAGTATCAAGACCCGTCATCAGCGAAGAGCCTGAGACCATACCGGTAAAAAAGCAAAGAATTGACGTTTTAGCGGTGCTTTTGATAGTATTTACATTTGCTGCGGTGATGATCGTCGGCATAATTTACTTAAATCTAAATTTTAAGTCTACCTATTTGTCAAAAAGTGTGGTAAAATTACAGAGTGAGGTTGTTGAGCTGCAAAAGTCAAACAATGCCACACAAGAACAACTGGAGGATGGGGTAAACCTGAAGGAGATCTATAAAAAAGCCACCAAAGAGCTTGGGATGAAGCCCGTGAAGAAAAGCCAGATCGCCACATACACGAGCAAAAAGAGCAGTGAGATCAGACAATATGGCGAGATTCCTTCATAGTGTAGCATTTTCCATTAAACTATACATTTGGAAAACACTACACTAATGACCCTTAAAACTATAAAATGAGTGACAATCATTCATATGAACGGAGTATAAGCCGTTACCATAAAAGAAAGAGACGCACATCAAAACGATTTACCAAGAGGATGAGACACACCCTGTTCGTTTTTTTTGCGCTCTTTTTTATTGGATTCATCGCGGTTCTGGTGAGGATATTCCTTCTCGATAAAAATGATGGCAACCGCTACAGAAAAGCCGCTCTCGCCGGGCAGTCATATACCAACGCCGTTCTCAATTATCAAAGAGGCGCCATCAGGGATCGCAACAGTACGACTCTTGCAGTATCCCTAAGACGCTACAATCTGATCATCGAGCCGAGAACCCTCAACAACAACGACGAGATACACGAGAAAACAGTTGAGGCTGTCTCGCTTCATTTCAACATCCCGAAAGAAACGGTAGAAAAGCCGATAGCCGAAAGACCGAACTCGATGTATGAGCACATTGACGAGCTGAAGGATCTTGACGAGGAGAATGTTGAGGCTTTCAAGACAAAAATGGCTGATGACGAGCTGATAGACGGAGTATGGTTCGAGGAGACCTATTCGAGATCCTATCCGCTTAAAAATGTCGCCTGCAATGTGATCGGTTTTTTGGGGAGTGATGACCAGGGGACTTACGGGATAGAGGAGAGCTACAATGACGAGCTGAACGGAACTACGGGAAGGGAGTACGGATATTTTGATTCCAACATGGATCTAAAGCGCACCGTCAAGAACGCAAAAAACGGAAATGAAGTGATCCTCACCATAGATGCCCATGTACAGCAGGTGGTGGAGCAGCAGATAAAATGGTTCCAGAAAAAATCCGGAGCAGGACCCGCAAAGCACGTTTCGGTAATGCTTATGAACCCTAAAAACGGTGAGATACTTGCCATGGCATCAGAGACTTCGTTTGATCTCAACAATCCGAGGACATTGGAAACCATGTACAGCCTCGCTGAGATATCCGAGATGAGCGAGGATGAGAAAAAAGAAAACCTGATGAGCATGTGGTCAAACTTCTGTATCGGCTCCGCATATGAGCCGGGCTCGACCTTCAAGCCTTTTACGATCGCCGCGGCTCTTGATGAGAATCTTGTAAATGAGAAATTTACATCGGACTGTACGGGAGTCAAGCATGTATCCGGCGCAGATATTCACTGCGCCGTCAGAGACGGTCACGGGGTCTTGGATCTTGAACATATTTTCATGCAGTCCTGCAACGTCGGACTTATGGATATTGGGGAAAAGCTCGGCAGATCTCTTTTTTCCAAATATATGAAGCTCTATGGGTTCGGTCAGAGAACGGGTATTGATCTTCCGGGAGAGACATCGGGGCTTATCCACGATGAGGAGAGCCTGAATCCGGTAGAGCTTGCGACATCAAGCTTCGGACAGACACAGACTGTTACGATGGTTCAGATGATGAGCGGATTCTGTTCACTCATCAACGGCGGAAAGTACTATCAGCCGCACCTTGTCAAAGAGATAAAAAGCGCAGAGGGTGATCCGGTACAGACCTATGAGCCCGTGATAGTAAAGGAGACAACATCTGCCGACACGTCAAGACTTATCAGGAAGTTCCTCAGAGCGACAGTTGAGGAGGGCACGGCAAAGCCCGCCGCGGTTCCGGGATATGATGTCGGAGGCAAGACGGGAACGGCAGAGAAAAGACCGGTAAGCGAGAAAAATTATCTTGTATCCTTTATCGGGGCGGTTCCGATGAACGATCCCGAGCTTGCGATATATGTTATCATCGATGAGCCGAATGTCGATGATCAGGCACATTCGACCTATGCCACGACATTCGCGAGCAGAATACTGAAAAAAGTTCTTCCGTTCCTGGGGATATATGCGGATGAGTCAGCTGTTTCCGATCCCACGCAGACTCCGGAGCAGACGAGCGCGCCGGAAGATGAGCAGACTCAGGAGCCGGAGGGTGAGCCCGAGGAGACGGAAACAGAGACCGAAGAAGCCGGAACCGGTGGAGCAGACACGGAGACAGAGGAAACAGAGGGATCAGATATCGAATCTGAGACATCGGGAACTGAGGGAGAGTCAGAATGAACCGATATTATATGGTCACTGTTCACGGCTGTCATGTGAACAGTAACTTAGAATCATAAACAGGAGGAGTTAAAATGTCAGTAGATTTTATAAAGGAGTTGCTTCCGGTATTTTTGTCATTTGCGATTGTAGCGTGTGCTATGCCTTTTTTCATACCGGTGCTGAGAAAACTGAAATTCGGTCAGACAGAGAGGGAGGTAGGACCCGAGTCACATCTTAGCAAGACGGGAACGCCTACCATGGGAGGAGTTGTTATCCTGATAGGGATACTCGTTCCGTCGCTTTTTTATCTGAGGACGTGTCCTGAGATGATACCTGTTCTTATGATGACAATGGGCTTTGGAGTGATCGGCTTTATCGATGATCTGATCAAGGTAAAAAAGCATCAGTCGGAGGGACTCACGCCCATACAGAAGATGATACTCCAGATCATCCTGACTGCCGGATTTCTCATTTATTTTTTCTTTGTAGAGAAAAAAGAAGCCATCGTTCATATCCCGTTTACTGATTGCGGCTTTACGATGCCCGTGTGGCTGTTTTGCATTTTTGTATTCTTTGTTATCGTGGGAACGGTCAACGGGACCAACCTGACAGACGGTCTTGATGGTCTCGTATCAAGCGTCAGCATTGTGGTCGCCATATTTTTTATGATCGTACTTAGAAGCGCGGCTCCCGGAATGGAGCCGATGTCAGGACATATGCTCGGGGCTTTGCTTGGCTTTATGCTTTTTAATGCCCATCCTGCCAAGGTGTTTATGGGGGATACCGGGTCGCTCGCAATAGGCGGGTGGCTGTCGTCGATGTGCGTGCTTTTGTATGATCCGCTGCTGATCATCATAGTTGGCTTTATATATCTGGCAGAGGCAGTATCGGTCATATTGCAGGTCGGATATTTCAAGCTGACACACGGAAAAAGGCTGTTCAAGATGGCTCCCATCCATCATCATTTTGAGCTCAGCGGACTCTCTGAGATCCAGATAGATACCGTTTTTACGGCAATAACGATGTTGTTATGCATGATAGCATTTTTATCACACCCCGCCGGACTATAAGAGATTACAGTCTGTATGTTCACAGATCCGGGATCTAAATCACGCTTCCCGTGCAAGAGGAGAAACCTATGTCGTCACAAGAGGAGCGCATCAGAAGGCGCGAGCGAAGAATAGCCATCAGAAGAGAAGGCGCAGATGCCGGCTTTGATTACAGCCTGCTTTTGCTGACCTTCATCATCATAAGCTTTGGCATGCTCATGATCTACAGCTCAAGCTCATATTCTGCACAGGTAAAATACGGTGACAGCTCCTATTTTCTCAGACGTCAGGCTATGAATGTGGCGATCGGAGCCGTGCTGATGTTTATAGTATCAAGGATCAACTACCGTATATTCATCGATCCCGTGACGGGTGCGCATTTTCATCTGATCAAGTGGGCTTACTGGGGGACGGTAGGGCTGCAGATCGCCGTTTTGCTGCAGGGCGGCGGTATCAACGGTGCGAGCAGATGGCTTTCCATCGGACCGATATCATTTCAGCCGTCAGAGGTCACCAAGGTCGTCATCATCATCCTCGTGTCATACTATATGTGTACGATACCGGAGAGTGTTTCCGATACAAAAAAAATGTTCAGGATGTTTATTGCCGTGCTCCTGCCATTGGGACTCGTTGCCAAGGAGGATCTCAGCAGCGCCATAGTTATATTCATAATAGCGTTTTTGTTGGGTATCATGGTAGCAA
>JAGBOK010000057.1 GCA_017633905.1 Eubacterium sp.
ATAGGGGTGTATCTCTTCCAGTATTCTTTTTTCAATGATCTCTTTTGATTCTCTCATAGTTAATTCGTCTGAGAGCCTCGGTATTCTCACATGTAATAGTTTAGCATAGGCAAGGAGATGTGACAAGTCCCAAGTCTGTGCTTTTTTCTTCTTATCTGTGATACTTCGCATGGGACGCCACCTCCTTTCCGCGGAAAACCATCCTTGTTCGACGATCGCAGATCTGTCGTATGGGGAAATTATACCGCAGATTGAAGGTGAAAAGGTATCACGGGATGTTAAGAAAAAAATAATAAGGTGGCATCGTATGATAACTATTTGGGAAGAGGTGGTGGTAGAATTGTATTGTCGAACAGGATGTGGGGTAGGTTGGTTGCCTATTTTTTAAAACTAAAGAAAATCAAAACAATACTGCTTGTATGTCAGACAAAACAGCAGACATTTGAAAAAACGTCATACGAAACGTCAGATGTTAGAAAAAATGGCGTATGAAACGTATGACGTCCGGGAAAAATGAAAAAATGAATTGAAAAAACATCATACGAAACAGCATACCTTCGGGAAAACATCATACGAAACGTCAGATCTTCTCAAAAATGGCGTATGTTTTGTCAGATGTACTATAAAATTAGTTAATTTAGGGGTTTCAGGGGGCGAAAGCCACCTGACCGGGCATCATGTCGAACATGATGCGTATCTGGCAAGTGACCCCACGAGGACTTTGGATATAAAAGCAGATAAGAAAAGTGATGAGTCAATATGCCGGCAGGAGGTGACAGTTATGGCAGCTGGAGAAGAAAATCAAAACGAGTTTTTAAAAAACGGGACGGAAAAATCAGGCAAGGTCTATGGATACGTCCGTGTCAGTACACGCGAGCAGAATGAGGACAGACAGATGATCACGATGGCAGAGATGGGTGTTCCGAATGAAAACATCTTCATCGATAAGCAATCCGGGAAGGATTTCAACCGACCACAGTACAAGAAGCTCGTCCGTCGATTGTCTGAAAACGATGTTTTATTCATCAAGAGCATTGATCGCCTCGGTCGGAACTACGAAGATATTCTTGAGCAGTGGCGGATTATCACTAAAGATAAGAAAGCAGATATCGTGGTGATTGATATGCCAATCCTTGATACCCGTCGAGGGAAAGATCATTTCGGAACGTTCATATCGGATGTAATCCTTCAGGTGCTCTCCTTCGTAGCGGAAAACGAGCGAACCAATATCCGCCAGCGTCAGGCTGAGGGTATCGCTGCCGCAAAGGCAAGAGGTGTCCGTTTTGGAAGACCACCGAAACCCATCCCGGAAAACTTTCACGAGATATATCGACAATGGAAACGCAAGGAACTGTCGGTAACGCAGGCTGCAGAAATGTGTGGAATGCCAACGAGCACATTTCACAATAGGGCTGTCAAATATGGAAAAGCCAGTTTTCCGGATAAATAACAAAATCCGAAAAAGTGTACTTTTTCGGATTTCTGTTTCTTCTATGAATACTTATTCACTATACCACTAAAGAATGTAAAAGTCAAGAAAAATCCCTAAATCTCGTTGGATTCAGGCTTTACATCAAGATTATTCTCTCACTGTTTGTTCCATCCAAAAAAGTACACTTTTATGGATAAGTGAGGTGATTATATGAGCGGAAAAGAATGTGTAGTAAGCAGAGTTGATCTATTTTTGAAAATAAAAACAAAGGCAGACCAGACGGTCATAGGACCATGGATTTTTCGTATAGTTCCGTTTGTATTAATTGCTTGTTTGTATTTATTCATGGGTGATGTGTTGGTATATGATGATAGTAGGTTTTCGTTTCTTAATGACATATCAAATAGTATTTGTCTTCCGTTTTTATTTGTAGTTTCATATAACATGTATGGATTGTTCCAAAAATGGGAAAATGATGCAATGGAGTCAATGTATTGCCTCATAGATGTTTCTATCTGGGCTAAAATGGCTAAAAACTATAATAAAGGGAAGGTTTTCCGTAGAATACTTGGAATTCTTGGCGCTGTTGCGTTCTCTTTTGTGTTTGTCATGCATGCTTCGTCTCAGAATACTGGTTGGTATGTAGAAGTATCTACGTTCGCATTTACGTACTATTTTACAGTTTTGATTATAATTTGGTACATATCTATTTCTTGTTTATTCTGTATTCTTGTTGGGTGCTATTATGTATTAAAAGGGTTAAAACATGAAACGCTTGAATTGTTCAAAAACATTGATAATGAATCTATAGATAAGATTAACAATATAGCGAAATTCTTAAGTTGTATTGTTTCCTTCTCAACTTTGTGGATATTGGCAGTAATTGTAATAATATATTCAGATTATTCAAATGCGATAAACTATTCAGTATATATGTTGTTTTACAGTGAGCCACTTTCAGTATTGATTGTCTTTTTTCTAATATGTGTAGGATATTGTTATGTGCTCATTCCTTGCGTTGAGTATTATAATGTTATTTCTTTTCAAAAAAATAATAAAATTTGTATATTAGAAAAAGAGCTGAACAATACAGGTGATTTGAGGGTTTTGAGAAGAATAGAATTAATAAATCAGGTGAGCGGTTTTGTGTTTAAAAGTACATCAAGTAAGATGACTTTCTTGGTATCAATTATCCCGCCAATACTTTCGCTTATTATTCAGGTTATAAAAACATGATGTGTATTCAAAACACGACGAATTAAACTCTGGTTGATACTAATAGTTGATTAGATTTAGTAAAGACTACCTGTGGGAGGAATGAATCTGCAAGGAACGTGAGGAAGAATAATGATATATAATGACAGTTACATAGAATTCAAGACTAGGATTGATAACGTAGTTGAAAAGTACAATAATAAAACAGCGTTCACATATCTGCGCAATGATGGAACTAAGTCTTTAGTTTCTTTTTCCGACATTGGCTTGTTTATAAAATCAGCTGAAAAGGTGATTTATGAGATGGGATTGAGACGGGGTGATAGAGTGGGATTAATCTCACCGCACTCGCCATATGCTGTGTTTTTAGGAATTACACTGGCATACCATGGGATGACGATAGTTCCGTTTGATGCGACATTACCTCAAGAAGAAATAGAAAAACTTTTTATGTTTGCTGAGGTAAGAGCTCTTTTTGTTGTACAGAGTATATATGATTGTTTTGATAAAAGCATTGTAACAGACATTCCTTGCTTTAGAATTGCAGATGAGCTAGCTATAACTCCTTATGAAAAGAATAATGCTATTTGTACAATCTCCACTATGACGAAAGATCCGGAAATGGATGTAATCGCAATTTTGTTTTCATCGGGAACCACAGGTCAGATGAAAGGAATCAAAGGTACATATACTTCTGTACTGCTTGCTCGTGATGTTTTTGAAAGACTGTCTGGTCTTGAAGATTATATGACATATCTTCTTGTGCTTCCCTTTAATCATATAGCTGGATTCACCGGAGCTATGACATATTTTCTAACAGGCTGCGAACTTGGATTTATAGAGGAACCCGATGCCTCAAAGCTTGGTACTGCATTAATGGAGTTCCAGCCATACTATTTTGCTATGGTTCCGAAGGTCTATGAAGTGATCCGGGAGAAGATAATTGCTGTAATAAAAGAAAAAGGTAAGGTCGCATCGACGCTTGTTTTCAGTATGATGAAAATTGCAGGGTTACTTAGACGAACCGTCGGAATAAACGTAGGCAAAAAGATGTTTAAAAGTATTACATCTTCAGTGTTCGGAGAAAATATCTTTGGAATCGGTACAGGTGCATCTCCATGTAAAAAGGATACAGCTGAGTTTTTCCTTAATCTCGGACTCGAATGGTCAAATCTTTATGCAACAACGGAGACAAGTGTTCCGATTGTTGCAACGGGTATTTTTGATCGTTATCCGAATAATACCGTAGGTAACGTAAATGCACATCCTGAAATAAGGATTAGAATTAACAATGCAAATGTAGATGGTATAGGTGAGATAGTAGTAAACTCAAAACTTATGATGAAGGGCTATTTTCGCCGTGACGACCTTACCGTCGCTGCATTTGACGAAAAAGGGTATTTTCTTACAGGTGATTATGGGTACATTGACAAAAAAGGATATCTCCATATAACAGGTAGAGTAAAGGATAGTGTTGTACTTAAAAATGGTAAGAAGGTGTCTCCGGATGATGTTGACAGATATTATATGTCTCTTATCCCTAACGTTAAATTAGCAAGTCGCGGATTCGAGAATAAAAAAGAAATGTGTGACGAATTACATATATTTGTAGAAACTGATGGATATATGTATGATGAACTTGATAGAATTTCAGAGAGGCTAAATATAGAATCAAAAAAAGCACCTTCTATGTATAAGATTAGTGGTATACATTTTGTTGATAAAATACCGAAAACTTCTGTGGGGAAGGTAAAACGGTATTTGCTGGAATTTGATAATAACATAGAAAAAAAATCAATAAATGACCAATATGACAGTTCGTCAGATATTAATGAAAGAATACTTAATTTATTGCGGACTTACACAGGTTCAATTGATATAATGCCAAGTTTTAAGCTATCGGCTGATCTTGGTTTTGATAGCCTTACACTATTTGAAATTACGTCTGAACTTGAAAAAATAATCGGTCTAGATATATCAACATGTATTAATTCCGAAACCACAGTAGAAGAATTAATTGAAATTAGTAGCAATACGGTAGATATTAGGCATGGAGAGTTTCCACAACCCAAAACACCTCAAATGGTAAATTACTTAAAAAAATGGATCCGTTTTTCAAAGAAGCATTATATAATTGATGTGGAAGGAATAGAAAACATTCCCCAAAAGGAAGGTTATATAATCTGCTCCAATCATGCAAGTTATTTTGATCCCATATGGATACTAACAGCAATGGGAAATAAAGCCGATTTAAATGGTATTTGTTGCATGGCGGCAGTACATACGATGAAAGGCAGAACTTCAAGAAGGATTTTTGATTCTCTCGGTGGTATTCCGGTTGATCGCGAAGGGAATACGATTCCATCAATGAGTTATGCAAAAAACTGTTTAAAAAAGGGAAGAAGCGTTATTGTATTCCCCGAGGGGGCGAGATCAAGAGATGGAAGCATGTTACCATTTAAAAATGGTTCAGCTGAACTTGCGATTGCTCTTGAAAGGTTAATTATCCCGGTAAAAATCGAGGGGGCATTTGATATCTTTCCTAGGACCATAAGTCATCCAAGGTTATATGATTATAAAAATCATAGAAAGTATTCTCTTAGAATAGTTTTCGGAAAGCCGATATATCCACATGGTTCTGCGAGTGAAATTATGGATTTGCTAAAGAAAAGTATTAGTAGTTTATGATGAGGTAGGAAATGAATATAGGTGTTGACGTTGACGGCGTACTGGTTGACATGGAAGGATATCAGCTTCGTACCGGGATCGAGTATTTTAGAAAGAAATATGGTAAAGATGTTGTTGATCCCAAAGGATATGACATAGAGGATATTTTTGAATGTACACATAAGGAAAGAGAAAGATTTTGGCTAAAATATATATGGACATATTGCCTGAAAGAGCCTATTTTTCCTTATGCTGCCGAAGCCCTAAGAATTCTGCACGATAAAGGACATAATGTAGTTATTATTACAAGTAGGGCACATACTACCGAAAAAGGGTTAACAGGGTGGGTGTTCAGAAAGATGCTATTACGCTGGCTTAAAAAGAATGGGGTGTATTATGATAAGATCTTATATTGCACGGAAAAGAACAGCGGCGAAGATAAATGTCGTATTTGTCTTGAAGAGAATATTGATGTAATGATTGACGATAAACCTGAAAATCTTAACGCTGTTATGGATTATATGAAAGTCATCTGTTATCCGGCAGTTTGGAATGAAGATGCGAATGAAGAGCAGTACATTAGAGTGAAAGGGTGGCAGGATATTACTAAAATAATAGAGGAGTTAGCTAATCGTGGTGTTGACCGATAACTGTTACATCCTGTGCAGTTTGTGGCGTGATTATAGTACGGGCGAAGCAAGTGGGGGACTATATCTTGCCTGCGCATCGAAGAAACTAACATCGGTGAAAGTTCGGTGAAGTTCGGTGAAAGTTCGGTGATATTGTACTGAGCGGAACACAAAACATGATTATTCAAATGATTGAGGCCAATAATCAAGTTTCTGCAAAGAGAATAGCAGAGGAAATGTCTTTATCTGTCAGAGGTGTTGAAAAAAACATAAAGGAGCTTCGTGAAAAAGGCATTCTTAAAAGGAATGGTTCAGCAAGGGGCGGATATTGGGAGATCATTGAGAAGAAATAGTGCTGTTTGGATCTATATTTGGATCCATGTGAGAACCCGAGATCCCAAACCCTCCTTTTTTTGTGATATTCAGAGCAGGGGGATTGTTCAAATCTCTCCTTCTCCGTAACCGAAAGCCTCGAGATGAGAACGAGTTGAAAACGAAGTTCGAATCCGAAGCGAGGTTGTTCTGTGAGATTAGTGAAAGCGAGCGAAAGCGATGCTTGAACTTAGCGAACAGAACTTCGTTATAAAAAACAGACTGCTTTTGCAGTCTGTTTTTTTATAACGGCAGTGCCGGCACCGCGTTCAGTTCGAGACCGTGCCTGACACCTTTTTTATACTCGTAATACCCCGCAGCACCGATCATGGCGGCATTGTCGGTACACAGAATGGGCGGTGGGAGAAAAAACTCATGACCCTCCGCTTCACATTTTTCCTTCATCCGTTCTCTCAAACCGCTGTTGCAGGCAACGCCCCCTGCTATAGCCACCTTATCAATACCGTACTGCGCAGCCGCTGCCATGGTGTGATCCGTGAGAACATCTACTACTGCCTCCTGAAAGGATGCAGCAACATCAGCTCTGTTTATTTCTTCACCCTTCATCCTGCAGCCGTTAAGAAAATTCAAAACTGCGGATTTGAGTCCGCTGAATGAGAAATCATAAGGCGCCTCATCTATCACGGCTCTCGGAAATTCTATGGCATGAGGATCACCCTCCGCGGCAAGCTTATCGATCTTTGGTCCTCCGGGATATCCCAGATCTATCGCCCTTGCGACCTTGTCAAAAGCCTCGCCGGCAGCATCGTCTCTTGTACGTCCTATGACTTCGTATTCTCCGTAATCTCTCACTATCACAAGATGTGAGTGACCTCCGGATGCCACCAGACTGAGAAATGGAGGTTCGAGTTCCGGATAAACCAGATAATTTGCCGATATATGTCCCTCGATATGATGAACTCCAACAAGCGGCTTGTCTGCGGCGTATGCGAGAGCCTTGGCAGCTCCGACCCCGACAAGAAGCGCTCCTACAAGCCCGGGACCGTATGTCACACATATCGCATCTATATCACGCAGAGTGGTTCCTGCCTGTGAGAGTGCCTCATCTATGATCTGATTTATGACCTCTATATGCTTTCTCGATGCGATCTCAGGTACCACTCCTCCATAGAGCCGGTGTATTTCTATCTGTGATGATATGATGTTTGAGCGTATTTCTCTTCCGTCACGCACCACTGCCGCTGCCGTCTCATCGCAGGAGCTTTCTATCGCAAGTATATCCATGTTAGATGCCTTTCTCATTTATCTGCATGTCACATCAAATGAGGCGCTCTTTAGGAAGCGCCCCGCAATCAAACTCATCATTCTGAATCTCCGGTTTCCGTGTTATCCGCTGCCTCCGTCCGGGTAGCGTCTCTGAACCCAAGGATCTTCCATCTGTCATTTTGCCTTACCAGAATAAAATCCTGAAACGTCTTGGCATAGGATCTGCCTCCGGTATTCATGAAATAGGAAATAGTTATATATGCGCACTCCCTGTCATTGATGGTCTTGTATCTGACCGAAGCACCTGTCTCAGCCGAATAGCTGACTATTTTTTTCTTGTCATCCTTGAACTGCTCGACCTCGCTTTTTAGCTTTTCTCTCTGGGCATCCTCTGAATTGACCTCGAGAAGATCACTGGAGTACATCTTGCGAAGCTGTGACAACAGTTCAGTGAACTCCTCATCAGTTACACTGGTATTATAAATGCACTGGTTGTAGCGTCCCCACAGCTTCATGACCTCCGTCGGAGTCTCGGGGTAGCCGATCTCAAGATCCTTTGCGATCAGCTTTTCAAGCTCGGTCGTGGGTGTCTTGACCTCATCCTGCATCCTCTGATGCTTCATGACCTGATAGTATCCGCCGACTGCAGCAACGGCAATAAGACAGATCACAAAAGAAAACGTCGCTATTGACCGGCGTTTCTTTGCGACAAATTCCATCGACTTGTCAACAGTCTTTTTAGATCTTGATGGAACTGCTGCCATTGCTTCCTCCTCTTAACACTATTCATCATCAAAAGTAAGTGTTACGGTCTTTCTGTCCTTGCCTACATGTGAATTGGGGAATATCTCTCTTGCCACCTGCTCATAGTCCTTTGGTCTTATGAGTGACGGTGAAAAATGGGTGAGCCAAAGCTCTTTTACCCCCGCATCCCTTGCAAGAGCAGCCGCATCCGTAAATACCATGTGCTTTTTTTCTTTTGCCTTGCCCGTGAACTCAGGATCTCCGTACATTCCCTCACATATAAACAGATCCGCACCCGCAGCACACTCAGCTATTTTGGGTATAGGTCTCGTATCCGTACAATATGTGACCTTGATCCCTTTTCTCGGTGGTCCAAGCACCATGTCGGGAGTAAATACCCTGCCTTCTGCCTCAACAGTCTCACCCTTTTGCAGTCTCGACCACGCAGACAGCGGTATTTCCGCTTCTCTCGCTCTGTCCGCATCAAACCTCCCGCCTCTGTGGATGATCTGTGAATATCCATAGCAGGTCACCGTATGCTTCAGTCTGAATGCTTCAAGTGTATATCCGTCACATTCTATACTCAGGAATTCTTCACTGAGCTCTTTGTACCTGATCTCAAATGGCAGCCCCGGTGCTATGATCCTCAGAGAATCGGCTACTTTCTTTACACCCGATGGTCCTATGATGGTAAGCGGCTCTGTTCTGTCCGAATTTGCCATGGAAAGAAGCAGTCCCGGAAGTCCTCCGATATGATCTCCGTGTACATGTGTGATACAGATAACGTCTACATCGTGAAGGCTCCATCCCTGCGCCCTGATGGTGACCTGAGTACCCTCACCGCAGTCGATCAGAAGAGATGAGCCGTTATATCTTGTCATGAGTGCCGTGAGATGGCGTCTGGGCAATGGCATCATTCCGCTCGTACCCAACAAACACACATCCAGCATCTTGGTTCTCCACCTTCCCCATATTTATTATATCAAAGAAACCATGTTATTATTCACGGCTGTCACAATTTTATCACAAAATCATTCACTCTGCAAGTGCTTTATTTTCCCTGCGCTCTCTTTCCGCCTGTGAGAGCCTGAAATATTCAGGTGTAAAGTCCGCTGCTTTCAGCGCCTTTCCCTGTTTGAAAAATATGCTCCCAAGTACAGCCACGGATGAAGCTCTCTGATACATGCTGTGAGCAGGCGCAAACCCGGCATCAGGGATTTTTTCTAATATGACATTCCTAAATACCGGAACCCCGTCTCCCAAAAATACGGGTCTTCTGCCTGTCCTTCCAGTAATGTTTATTACTCTTTCAATGATCACTTCAATAGAATCAACACCCTGGCAGACTGTCCGGAAACCTTCTGTCATACTGCCACAGTCCTGAACAGATGCATTTGCATCACCGACAGGACAGCCCGCGTCAAAAGGATCCTCTTCATCGCCACGGAAAAAAGGCGACAACGGAACCTCTCCCGTCACGTCAAATATCCCGTAGTAGCCCTGAGATCTCCTCGCATCCATTATGGGACATACAATATCTGATGTGCCCTGCAGATTGTAAGCAAGTCCCATGAGCGTCGGTACCGGAATGACAGGTACATCCCACCCCTGCGCAAGCCCCTTGGCAGTTGCGGCTCCGATCCTAAGCCCCGTAAAGGATCCCGGTCCCGATGCGACCGCTATAGCTGTTATCATATGTTTTTTCTCTGCTGCCATGCAAAGCATCTCATCTATCATGGGAAGGATCGTCTGTGAGTGTGTTTTTTTATTATGGATCGAATATTCCCCTATCACTATGCCATCTCTTGACAGCGCAACGGAAGCCGTCAGCCCCGAGCTGTCTATGGCAAGTATCATCTCATCACTCTCCACCTGTCTCCTCCTGTAGCTGCAATTTGAATCTATAGATATCTCTCTCCGCCTGCAGCAGTTGTTTCATCTATATATGTCGCTCTCCGCCTGCAGCTGCTATACGGATCCTTCTGTAATCAAAGCCCCGCTCATTATCCTTTTCTATCGATATTCTCACCGCCGTATCAGGGATGAGCTCTGCCACCCTCTCCGGCCACTCTATCAGGCAGACGCCGTCTCCGTACAAATACTCATCAAATCCGATATCGTACATCTCATCCGGATCGCCTATCCGGTATACATCAAAATGAAAAAGCCGTAGTCTGCCATCATATTCATGTACTATCGTAAAAGTCGGGCTGACTATGGTATCTTTTATATCAAGCCCTCTTGCGAATCCCTTGGCAAAGACTGTTTTGCCGACGCCAAGATCTCCATCAAGCAGATATATATCACCCGGAGAAGCTGACCTTCCGAGTCTCTCGCCGAGAGCAAGGGTATCTGCCTCACCCGCTGATTCTATTATCTCTTCGCTCATATATATCTTCCCGGCACATTCATCTGCCTGATCGACCTCTCTTTATCAGTTCCTTTAACTCTGCATATCTTTCCGTGACAGCGCCACTTGGTATGATAAATGCAGAGACCGTGCTCATATACAGATAACAGACCTTTTTTCTAAAAACCGTCTTTCTTATATCCGAATATGAGAAAGTCTCGCTCTTACCATCTTGGGTGATCGTAAACTCTGTCTCACCGAATGAATAGTCCATAGGTGATGCAAATGCCTTCGAGTGGAGCTGCGCATTCGCCTTCTGTAACAGCATGAGCGGCTGGAATATGAGAAAAAGCAAGGCAAGCGCGACAAGGAGCGCCCTCTGCATCCCCGTCCAGTGTCCCCATCTGACGATGAGAGCCACGATAGCCGCTACACTTAAAAAAAGCCCCAGTATCCCGCCGGGTCTCACATAGTTATGATAGATCACGAAGCCGCTCAGGCTCTTCGCATCCATCCTTACCTGAAATTCTATAGGTGACATGTCTATACCTCCAATATGTACATAACGAAGGCTGTTCATCCGGGATGAACAGCCGGTTTTACTTGATGGTTACTATTCACGGCGTATGATACACTGATCAAATCAGCGTTTCCATTTTTTTATGCGCCCATACTGAAGTTGAGTCCTGCGCCGTGCATGGCAAGCTGCTTGTTCATCTCGCGCTCATATGGGTTTGCTACCCCTTTATAGCCGTTCAGCATCTGCTTGGCAGGATCATTCCTGTCATCTCCTCCGGAGGTCGTTCGCATCTGTGTTTTGGTAGTGCCTCCGGCAACATACACTCTGCCGCACTCCGGACACACTGCAGTGTGAAGCGATACTGACACGGATAAAAGCTCTTTATTTTCCTTGGCATCCTCAGCTCTTGCATTGGCTACATGCTCCATCTCATGGCTCATTACCCTCGATGCCGATGAGCTGGGATCTATGTGTGCAGGAGCCTTGAAGGAGACATCTCCTTCATCGGAGCCGTCAACATATTTTCGATTCTTGCAGGTCTCACACTCTGCCTTGCCGACCTTTTTGTCCTGCTTGGTAGGCTCAGGCTCTCCGTTTGCCCCTATCCTGTGTCCCATGGTGTCGATGGAACCGGGCTTTTTTTCACCCGAGAGGCTCCCTACGCCCGCCACCGCTGCCGCTACTCCGTCCGACTGCGGCGAGGCGGCTGCGACCCCGCGAACAGGTGTCACGGGCATAGCTGAATATATGGGGAAGAGTCCACCGATCCCCGATACCGGTCCGATACCCATAACACCACCTCCATTTCATTACGGATAAGTTCGACCACGGAAATCACAGATTTCCGTCTCACATAACCTCCGTTTCACTCCGGATAAGCTCGACCACGGAAAACAAGTTTTCCGTCTCGCATAACCTCCATTTCACTCCGGATAACTATATTTTACTACAATTATTATGAAAAATCAACTACTTTATGACTTATGATGTGAGGAGTAACAGCCGTGAATAGTAACATCTATGATATCGTAACTTCTGCCTGATATACAATATCTCTGACGCTGGTTCCCAAATACAGCCGGTAAGATCCGGCCTTTGTCAAAAATCTCCCCTCATCCGTATCAAATGTCGCGAGGTCATCCTCACCGAGCTTTAGCGTGAAGGTCAGTGTCTCATCAGGCTCTGCCTTTATCTTCTCAAATGCCTTCAAAAGCTTTGCCGGCTGATCAGGCTCAGGGCTTCCTATGTAGAGCTGCAGCACCTCCATGCCTGCCATGGCTCCGGTATTTTTGAGCTTGCCGCTCACCTCGATCGAAACCCCCGATCCAAGCCTTCCCGATACCTCTGATGCCACATCACTGATCTCAAAGCTCGTATACGAAAGCCCGTAGCCAAACGGAAATCTGACCGGAACATTCTCAGTCTCATAGTAACGATAGCCCACCATCAGCTTTTCAGAGTATTCCACTTTTCTGTGACCGGGCAGAGAAATTGCCTTCCCTCCTCCGGCATCGATCATTTCCTTTACCTCTTCATCGGTTTTTTCAGTTCCGTCATCCATGAAAAATCTTCCGGGATATGAGCCGAATTTTTCTGTCGGCGTATCTGAAAGCGCCATTGGATAGCTCTCCGGAAGCTTGCCTGACGGATTCACGTCACCGAACAAAACTCTTGCAAGAGCAAGTCCGCCGCTACCTCCGGCATAGCTTAGCTGTATCAGAGAATGCACCCTGTCAGCCCATGGCATTTCTACCGCGGAGCCGCACATGATAACTACCGTGAGCTTGTCCCCCGCCGCATCAGCCATAGCCTCTATCAGCTCATCCTGGGCATACGGGAGAGTGATGGACTCCTTGTCATACCCCTCTACATCATCAGCGTGATTTAGTCCTCCGATAAAAATAACCTCATCGTAGTCAGGTATTGCACTGAGTACTTCTTCTTTATATTTGATCTGATTCGGACGTATGCGCTCCTCATAGTCCTTCTTTTTTTCTTCAGGCGAGAGCTTGGGTGGAGCAAACATCACAAGCTCAGCCACGATCTCACTGTATGGTCTTTGCTCGCTCTCGCTCCTCAGACTCTTGGCTCTCTCCTCGCTCATAGCCTCCCACTCGTCATTGACGGAAATGAGCTTCTCATTATCGACATAATAACCGGGCATGTAGCGGTACTCTACATCACCGCCTCTTGTCATCTTGAGTCCGAGCATGGGAGTAATATTATAAAAAGGCTTGACCTCTGATGATCCACCGCCGATGCCGTTGTTTCTTGTGGCATTATCTCCCACTACGAGGATCTTCTTGGCGCTTCCATCCTCACGTCTCTCTGAGATGGGAAGGTGCCCTTTATCATTTTTCAAAAGGACTATTCCCTGCTCTGCGACCTTTTCAACACTTTCTCTGTGTGCCGGTGTATTGTACGCGCCGCTTTTTCTGTCAGGCTCACCGATGCGCAGCCTGTCCATCATCTTCAGGATCCTCTTGACCTTCTCATCTATTTTTTTCTCAGAGATCTCCCCTGCCTTTACCTTCTCTACGAGGGGGTCAGCCAGATAATACTCTTCAAATGGCGGAGATACGCTCATCTCTATGTCAACACCGTGATCGGCAGTGGCATCGGTCTCCTGAACTCCGCCCCAGTCTGATACAGATACCCCTTCATAACCCCACATATCACGCAGTACATCCACCAAAAGATGCCTGTTGTTGCAGCAATACTCTCCGTTTGCCCTGTTATAAGCGCCCATTATCGAGTAGGAGCCGCCCTCCATACATGCTTTCTTAAATGCCGGAAGATATAGCTCCTGCAGAGTTTTCTCATCTACTACTGCCTCTACCGTCATGCGCTCATACTCCTGGTTGTTGAGTGCGTAGTGCTTGACACAGGCTGCCACATCATTTTTCTGGATGCCCTGAATGAGAGGACCCACAAGCTCTGAGATCAGCACCGGATCCTCACTCATGTATTCAAAGTTTCTGCCGCACAGAGGTGTTCTTTTGATATTGATGCCGGGCGCAAGTATAACATCTTTGCCCCTGCCTCTTGCCTCCTCGCCCAAAACCTCTCCGAACTCACCGCTAAGTTCAGGATTCCATGTGCTGGCAAGGCATGTATTTGACGGCATCCATGTCACATACTCCGTGGTGTCTCCTATCGGAATA
>JAGBOK010000058.1 GCA_017633905.1 Eubacterium sp.
GCATCGAGATGAACATCCCCTTTTTGCCCTCTATCATACGGACATTGCTGATCACGAAGCTGTCATCGAGGTAGAATCCTGCCCATTCCGCGAAGGCCGCTGTCCTCGCGGTTAAGAGGAGTCACCTTAACCGAAAACTTCAAAGGAAGCTGTTCCTCGGAGTTTACGATCATTCCGTCTACGCTTATCTCCTTGCGGTGCTCGTAGGCTGTCAGGATATTTTTCGTGATCTCCTCATAGAACTCCTTGGTGATCGGATTGCAGATATCTCTGTAGATCGGCTCTCCGTACTCATTGACATCATTGGTTCTGTGACTAGGCACCGAAACGAAAAGCTCATCTGTACCATTTTTCCGGACGATGGCGATATTTCTCACCACGAGACTATCGCCAAATGTCACCGTGGCGAAGACCTTCAGGTTCGAATCCTCGCCCTTTACTTCATTGACTTTGATTGCGTACTTCATACTCTTTCTCCATTTCCGGGTATCTCATCTGTACCCTCATCAATCTCGTTTACAGGTTCACACACAGCCAGAAACCGCCTTGTCCCGTGGTATGCACAAGTGAAGAGCTTCAGGATCTCCTTATCACTCTTCCTCTTGACCGTGCTCGCCACTACCGGCACCGGTTCATCTCTCCGTATAAATGACGGGATAGCCCTAGCGGAGAACTATTCGCAGTTGATCCCGATCGTTTAATATTTCGATTACCTGTGTGGAGGACTTTCTTCTTGCCCTCCACGGTTCTTAAAGCCATATACCCCCCCTCGCTTTCAGGTACAAGAAAAGCGCCTACCGTAGCAGGCGCAGATTCTACAACATATCAGTTGCATTTAATATCGAATGATCATTTTGTGATTTGGCATATCAAATGTTAAGGCGTCATTCCAATAAACTTCAAAAAAGCGAAATCTTTTTATTTATCCATAAAACTCTCGATAAACTCAACAATCTTCTCATCCGAAAATTGATTCATACTTATCCCTGTTCCGTCGATTATTCTGTGATAAACCACCTCCGAAGTTTCTTTATAAAACCCAATTTTATTCATAACTAAACTTATTCGTTCTATCGCTTCTCGATCGAATTCCAATGAAATCTTCGAAAGCTTTTCCTTTAATACCGGAATATCGTTTTTTATAATCTTCCATGTCTTTTTGTAATCAAGATTTGTGTACTGATGAGCCATAATATCTCTAACACCACACCAACCAGACCAATCTACATCCGGTTTTGTTTCTCGTAAATCGGATGAAATCAGTTTACATAACTCTCCAATCTGTAAGATGGGCATACACACAGCATTTCGAAATACCTTATTTTCTGTGAGCATTTTTTCATCATCTCCAAATGTCTGAATCGCCTCATTAGTCTCATCACAATACTCAAGTATTTTTCTAACAAGAGCATCATCTCTGTTTTTCATAAATAAGTACCTCCTCATCTTGAATTAAAAAACGAAAAACATCCGAGACATCCTCCTCACTTATTAAATCTATCTTTTTCCCGATTTTAGACGACAATTGTTGCCTGATTCTGGACATTTCAAGAAATCCTAAATCAGAGTTTTTAACAATCATATCGATATCACTATTCTCTGTTTGATCGCCTTTAGCATAAGACCCAAATAACATAACTGTATTAACAGGATACATTTTAAATACATCCGATGATTTTTCTCTTATTTCGTCTATTGTCATCATAATTTATCCCCTTGTTTTTTTCTTATATAGTAATAATTATTATGTCATTTTTATTTATATATTATATCAATTTGTAACCAAATAATCAAGTATATAATCACTATTACCAAACAAAAAAGCGTGGCACGAAAACATGCACCACGCCTTAAAACATATCTATTTACTTATCCATCGACTTCAGTGTAGGGAACAATATCACATCCCTGATCGCAGGCTGGTTCGTCAGCAGCATCACCAAGCGGTCTATGCCGTAGCCGATGCCACCTGTCGGCGGCATGCCGATGTCGAGGGCGTTTAGGAAGTCCTGGTCGGTATGGTTGGCTTCCTCGTCGCCGGCGGCGAAAGCCTCCTCCTGCGCTGCAAAGCGCTCGCGCTGGTCGATGGGATCGTTCAACTCTGAGTAGGCGTTGCACATCTCGCGCCCGTAGATGAACAGCTCGAAACGCTCTACAAGTGACGGATCGTCAGGCTTTTTCTTGGTAAGAGGAGATATCTCTATCGGATGATCCATGACAAATGTCGGCTGGATCAGGTGCTCCTCCACATACTCCTCGAAGAAAAGCGAGATGATGTCGCCTCTCTTGTGGCGCTCCTCGTACTCTATATGATGCTCTTTTGCCAGAGCCTTTGCCTCCTCATCCGTAGTTACGGCAGAAAAATCGATAGAAGCATATTTTTTGATCGCATCGATCATGGTTATACGTTCAAAAGGCTTGCCGAGATCTATCTCCACATCCTGATACGGGATAAGTGTCTTGCCGCAGACCTTTTCTGCCACATATCTGAACATGTTCTCCGTCAGGTCCATCATCCCATAGTAGTCAGTATATGCCTGATACAGCTCCATCAACGTGAACTCGGGGTTGTGACGACCGTCGGTGCCCTCATTTCTAAAAACACGCCCGATCTCATAAACCTTTTCAAGTCCGCCGACGATGAGCCTCTTCAGATAAAGTTCCAGAGAAATACGGAGGTTCCGATCCTCATTCAGTGCGTTATAGTGTGTCGTAAAGGGACGTGCGGCAGCCCCGCCGGCATTCTCTACTATCATCGGCGTCTCTACTTCCATAAATCCCTGTCCGTCGAGAAATGTACGGATCTCATGCAGTATCTGTGATCTCTTGATAAATGTGTCCTTCACCTCATCATTCATGATAAGATCGAGATAACGCTGACGATAACGCATATCTGTGTCAGTGAGTCCGTGAAACTTCTCAGGCATCACCTGTATCGTCTTGGACAAAAGGACGATCTTTGCGGCATGTACACTGATCTCACCGGTCTTGGTCTTGAAGACCTCACCGGTGATGGCATAAATATCCCCGATATCAGCCTTCTTAAATATCTTATAGTCCTCTTCCCCGACATTGTCACGGGCTACATAAGCCTGTATATCTCCCTTCAAGTCGCGCAGCTTACAAAAGGACGCCTTGCCCATCACGCGCTTGGTCATCATACGACCTGCGATGGTGACGCTCTTCCCCTCAAGCTCATCGTAGTTCTCAAGTATATCTGTCGAGTGATGTGTCACATCACACTTTGTTATCTGAAACGGATCGCGCCCGTCCGCCTGCAGTGCTGCCAGCTTGTCACGCATGACCTGCTGTAACTGGTTTACATTTTCTTCTGCCATTTTTTCTCCCCTATTGTTCATAATATGAAATGAGCCCAGCGCACAATCCGCAAGCTTCATAAACATATAAGTCGTGCGTTGGACTCTTCATGATCAGTTGGTAAATGATAATACCTTATATTTCAGTATTCCCGCCGGTGAGTCAACCTTGACTGTTGCCCCCTCCTTGGCTCCGATCAGCGCCTTGCCAAGAGGCGATTCATCGGATATCTTGTTCTCGAGTATGCTCGCCTCGACAGAACCTACTATTTTGTACTCATAGTCCTCTTTGAGCTCCACGTCACGAACCTTGACTGTAGAGCCGAGTGAAATTGTAGAGCCGTCTCCTGAGGTCTCAATGATCTCATAGTTTCCAAGAATACTCTTGATATGCTGTATTCTTGCAGCAATATCTCTCTGCTCGTCCTTTGCCGCATCATACTCGGCGTTCTCTGAGAGGTCTCCGAGTGCTCTTGCAGCCTCTATGTCCTTGGAATTCTGGATCTGTTTGTTTACCTCGAGATCATAGAGCTCATCCTCGAGACTCTTCAAATACTCTCTGGTCAGCTTATGCTTTTTTTCTTCTGCCATTACTCTTTTCCTCCATTCATAGTGGACGGGATGCCTCGCTGACACCCCGACCTGTCATCTTATTTCATAGACACATCAATAGTTGACTGCAGCAGTTTGTCAAGCTCCTCGTTTCCTCTTGCAAGCATATTCTTGATGATATCCCATGCATCCGAAACACCTCTCTCATACCCGATCTTAAGTCCCTGATTGTATCCTGTAGAGTATTCGGATTTGTCTTCTTGTGCTGCGATCTCCTCATTCGCTGCCTGAAAACCCTCGTTGTAGCTTTTCTCAGTAGCCTTCGCCAACTGTGCGATCAGATCATCGATCTGCGACTGCGACAGGACTGTGTGATCACTTGCCCCCATCTTATAGCTCTCCTTTCATATAACAATATTATCCCACAAGCACCTTCACTGCATCTGCAGTCAGACGCATTTGTTCATCAAGAGAAATAGTTGCTTCTCCGTCTCCACCCTGCATTCCGTAATCTCCGAACTGTGAGTGATTGCCTCCTTCTATGGAGACCTCTTTGATCCCTGCCGGATAATACATCATGCTCTCGTTGTACTTTCTCCAGTCAAGTATCTTGTCATTGGTCGCCGTCACCGACACAGCCCCAAAACTGTCGTCGATCTTCTCATTGGAGTAAGCGGCGAGAAAAACTCCGCCCTTCAATCTGTCCTCATTCTCCGCAGCAAAATTACATGCCATGGCACCGCCCAATGAGTGCCCGCCTATATACCAGCTGTCATATTTATATTTGTCAATGATACTGCCCGCTCTTCCCACTCCAAAAAAAGCAAAGTGAAAAGGCATCTTTACCAGAAAACAATCAGTACCATCATCTGCGATCATCTGCATGAGCTCTGCGTAGGCTTTCTCATCTACCTTGGCTCCCGGATAGAAAATATAAGCATTTTCCGTACCCGGTCCATCAAAAAAATAACCCTCATCTATCTCAGATACCTTTACTGTTTCAGTACTGCCCATAAATGTGAGTGCCCGCTCCGTCGCATGAATGTACGTGCCAAAGTAACCGACAGCCCCCACTATAAAAAAGAAAACGATCAGACCAAAAAAAGTCAGATTCCTGCGAAGCTTGCCAAGCCGCCCCTCTTTTATTCTCTTGTTGTATATGACTCGTGTTAGGATCATGGAGACTCCTATTGATAACACAAGCGCAATAACAGGAATTATTAATCCTTTCACGATATAATCCATCCTTTGTTCCCACCCCGGGATAAGCACCTTGGCTTCCGGATCATCACACTCATGATGACGCACACCCTGTTTATTTCCACATCAAAGTATTCTAACACACTTTCGAGCCCTTTGCAAGTGTTTTTACATGCTGAAAGGTCCCGTACATTCCAATGAGTGTACGGGACCTTTCATATCACTAAAAACCAACCACACCTCACCTTATCAGGGAAAACCCTCACGCACTCCCATGCTATACGCTTAGATACGCTCAGGTGGTCAATTTTCTGTTTTATGATAACATATACAGCGTCACATAACTGTCACAGAAAAAAATCACCTGCATTTCGCAGACTGAGCGCACCACAGACTCGGATTTTCTTTGAAAATCCTCGTTCGTGTTGCTCCTTCACCTGCATAATCACGCATCATGCGTAGAGCTCTACAAGTTTTTTGAGGTGCTCATAACGAGCCTTTGCTGCTTCCTCAGATTCAGCAAACAGTCTGTCTGCGCGATCCGGGAACGGCTTAATAAGACGAGTATAACGAGCCTCGTTGTTCAGGAAATCCTGATATCCGGAGAAATCCACACCCTTCTCTGATGTGAAGGTGAACGGATTCTTGCCCTCAGCCTTCAGTGCCGGGTTGAACGAGAACAGGTTCCAATATCCGGCTTTGACAGCCTTCTTCATCTCATCCTGACAATGGTTCATGCCGCCCTTTGCTATTCCGTGGAGCTCGCAAGGAGCGTAGCCGATGATCAGAGATGGTCCGTTGTATGCCTCAGCCTCAGCGATAGCCTTGACTGCCTGACTTGGATTGGCTCCGAGTGCTATCTGAGCCACATATACATATCCATAGCTCATTGCGATCTCAGACAGGCTCTTTTTGCCTACTTCCTTGCCCGCAGCAGCGAACTGACAAACCTCACCGATGTTCGATGCCTTGGAAGCCTGACCACCCGTGTTTGAATACATCTCGGTATCAAATACCATTACATTTACATTCTCACCTGATGCAAGCACATGATCAAGTCCGCCGAAGCCGATATCATATGCCCAGCCGTCACCACCGAAGATCCATACTGACTTCTTGGACAGATAATCCTTCTTGGCAAGGATCTCCTTGCAGCAGTCACAGCCGCAAGCTTCCATTGCCTTGATCAGGGCGTCTGCCGCAGGACCGTTGGCTCTTGTATCATCCTTGGTCTCAAGATATTTCTCTATAGCATCCTTGACCTCAGGCTTGGCTCCATCCTTCATCTCTTCAAGCTTCTCGATCAGCTGGTCACGGATGTACTTCTGTCCGAGCTGCATACCCAGACCATGCTCAGCGTTGTCCTCAAAGAGTGAGTTGGACCATGCGGGACCGTGACCATCCTTATTTACCGTGTAAGGAATTCCCGGCATCGCTCCGCCCCAGGCCTGTGAACATCCCGTGGCGTTGGCCCAGAATATCC
>JAGBOK010000059.1 GCA_017633905.1 Eubacterium sp.
GACAGTCACGAGCTTATCGACATTTTTTCTGACATATTCAAAGGTATTTACCCCCGGAGTCTTGACTGCCGTGCCGTCAGCTATTGTCTGGGCGCTTTTTAACGTCACGATCCTGCCCATCTTGACCGACTCCTGCATGCAGTTTGCCTGTGCAGGCTCTACGCCTATTATCTTTATATTGGGATTGATGAGCTTGGCAAGAGTGGATACGCCGGTGGCAAGTCCCCCGCCGCCTATCGGAACAAGTATATAGTCAACCGTAGGGAGCTCCTTGATGATTTCCATGGCGATAGTTCCCTGTCCCGCTGCCACATCGAGGTCGTCAAAAGGGTGGATAAAGGTATAGCCGTGCTCTTCAGCAAGTCTGTATGCCTCCTCGCACGCGTCGTCATAGACATCACCGTGCAGGATCACCTCGGCACCGTAGCTCTTGGTACGGTTTACCTTCATAAGCGGAGTCGTGGTAGGCATGACAATTACAGCCTTTACTCCGAATCTCGCCGCGGCAAATGCCACCCCCTGGGCATGGTTGCCTGCCGAAGCGGTGATAAGCCCTCTTTTTCTCTCTTCATCACTGAGAGTTGATATCTTGTAATAAGCGCCCCGTATCTTGTATGCACCGGTATGCTGTATGTTCTCAGGCTTTAAATACACTTTATTTCCATACAGCTTTGAGAAAAACTCGCTATAGACGAGCGGCGTCGGAGATACGACCTCAGAGACCTTTGAAAATGCGTCCTCAAATTTTTCTATAGTTAATTCATTGTTATCCATATCCCGATACTCCTCATCACATCAGGTGTTCACGTCCTGTCTTGTCCCTGCCGTAGACACTGTCAAGCTCTGCCGCAATATCACGCAGGCGGTCTACGAGCTTGCCGGGACCAAGTGCCCTGATCCCTCCGACAAGACCTGCCACCCAGCCGATGAACACGGGATCCATATCGACCTCAACAGTTACCTCAAAGTGCTCATCATCAACTTCATTTTTTTCTATATCCGAGCCGAAGCGCTCCGTAATATAGCTCTCATAGTCCTTCCTGCACATCAGTGTCACATTCTGCATATCTGCCATGATACATCCTCCTTCTCCAAAAAACAATATACTGCACAACTCACAACTTGTTTTACACGATTATACAAAAAATATCAGATTAATGCAAGTCATTTGTCACTTAACGTGACAGCCGTGAATACTAAGCCGGCAGGCTCAGCGTTTTCTCAGATAAATATTGATGGTATCTATCAAATTGGTCATATCAAAAGGCTTATCAATATGTGAGTTCATACCGCTTGCAATACTCTCTCTTTTTTCTTCGCTTCTGGCATTTTTTGACAATGCTATTATCGGTATGGTCTTTGCATCCGCCCTGTCCAGGCTTCGTATACGTCTCGCAGCTTCATTCCCGTTCATGACGGGCATATGTACATCCATCAATATGAGCCCGTAATAACTCTCAGGGTGATTTTCAAAGCTTCGCACGGCATCACTTCCGTCAGTCACGACATCGACTTCATAACCGGCTCTCATCAAAATATCCTTTGCGAGTTCTCTGTTTATCTCGACATCCTCTGCCAAAAGAAGTCTCTGCTTTTCATCCCTTCCTTTTTTTACAGCCATCATCCTGCGGTTTTGTGATATTTCCCTGTCTGCAAGTCTGAGTGCTATCCCGATAGAAAAAGTCGTACCCTCTCCCTTGATGGATTTTACACTTATCGTCCCGCCAAAGGCATCCAACAGCTTCTTGGTAACAGAGAGACCTATTCCTATTCCTGACATCTCGTCTTCGATGTTTTCCGTGCTGAACGCGTCATAGAGTCTTCCGAGGTATTCTCTCTCCATACCTATCCCGGTATCTGATATTTCTATCTCATATCTGGCATATCCCGACTCCGATGTTCTTCCATCCTTTGCCGATATGGTGATAGTTCCTTCATTTTCAGTAAATTTTACGGCATTTGACAATATATTATATATGATTTTTCTAAAATTCATCTCATCGAGATATACACCCGGCTTTCGTATCGATATCCTTTCCTTGATCTCGATTTTTTTCTCCATGGCAGCCTCATGAAAAACCCCGCACGCATCATGTATAACATGGCGGATATCGACCGGAGTCTCCGTGATCCTGATCTTCCCCGAATCTATCAGGTTCATATCCAGGAGGTTTTCCGATACAGTTATCATTTGGGCATTTGCCTTGGCGATTCCGTTTATATATTCTTTTATTTTGTCCGGTTCATCCGTGCTTGAAAGCGCAAGCGATGAGTACTGCCCGATCATATCCATGGGTTTTTTGATATCCTGCGAGACGTGAAAGAGAAAATCCTTGCGAATATCATTGAGATGTTTCTCTTTTTCAAGCGACTTCTCTATCTCTAATTTATCAGCCTCCTGCTTTTTAAGCTCGGTAATATCACGGATCAAAACAAAATAAACCTCTCCGTACTCCTCGGTATTGACAAGTCTCCCGTAATCATCTACCCAGCGTATATCTCCCTGCTTTGTCTCTATCCTGTATTCAACATAATCCAGGCGTTTTTCATTGTGTCCTACCTGAACCTTGATGGAGTTTTGTATGGCATCAAGATCCTCCGGATAGACTATCCCTTGAAAGGTATATCCTGTCAGTTCCTTGAATTCATCAATATCAGCGCATCCAAACATATCAAGAACGACATCATTAACATATATCATTTCTTCCCGTTCGTCAGCTATATATACAAAAAAACCTCCCGGCATACATTCTCCCACACGTTTGATAGAATCCATCAGACGCTCTGCCATTCTCATCCCTCCTTGTATATAACTCTGATTGTTCCTCAATCGCCAAAGAACTCCCTGACTGCCATCATAAGACCCGACTTTCCCATGGACTTCAACAGATACCCTTCGGGACGAAGCCTCTCAACATTCTTTACGACCTCCCTGTCCTCAGTTCCTGTCAGAAAGATGACCGGAATATCAGAGGTCTCGATCCCTGATCTGATCTTTGAAAGAACCTCCGCTCCGCTGATACCCGGCATTGCATAATCAAGCAGCACAAGATCCGGTCTTTCTGACTGCAGATATATCAGCGCCTGTTCCCCTGAGTGAATCGCGCTGACCTTGTATTCTTTTTTTAACCACCTGGATATCAAAGCCACAAAATCCACATCATCATCGACCAACAGTATATGCTTTAATTCGGGGTTCTCTTCTCCGAACGTGGTTATATTTACGACCGGCTCCCCGAGCTTTTTTAATTCCTCTCCAAGGTTTGTATACAGATCCGCAAACACGGCTGCACCGGCAGCTATGGCGCTGTGATCCTCCCCCTTGCCGGCCTCCTCCAACGATTCCGCCAGATGAGACAGCTCCACGGCACCTATGGACTTTGTCATGGTCTTTAGCGCGTGTATGAGTATTGTAAATCTGTTGATATCGCCTGAGTCAAGAGCTTCTCTCAGTTCTTCAGCCCTCTCATTTACGGAACCGGCAAATATGGTAAGTGCATCGATGTATTCACTCACTCCCCCGCAATACCCTATTCCCATATCAGTATCCAACAGATTGATATTATCGAGCCATTCAGGCAGTACAAGCGCCTCCTGTGTTTCCTGATCTTGCGCGATATATGTGATCTCATCCTGAGGAATGAATTTTATGAGGATCTCTTCAAGTTCATCCGCCATAACAGGCTTGGTCAGATAGTCAGAAAAACCATTCATGATATATTCTTCTCTGGCACCCTGAACAGCATTGGCGGTCAGCGCTATCACGGGCGGCGCTCCCTTGTCCCTGCCTCCATACTGCTTAAAGAGATTTTTAAGTGTTTCGATCCCATCCATCCCCGGCATCCTGTGATCCAAAAACACAAGATCATACCTGTGAAGTGCCACCTTCTTCAGGCACTCTCTGCCGATTGTCGCGGTATCTACCATCATCTGAGTTCTTTTTAAGAGACCTGTCACAACATCCAAATTCATAGGTGCGTCATCTACCACAAGTATTCTGACCCCGGGCGCGATAAACTGTGTTTTTTTCTCATTTCTTCTCTTGCTGATGCGCTTTATCGCTTCGTTAAAATCACCAATGACATCCCAGTCTGTGACCTTTTGTGCTATATTAAATGAAAAGACAGAGCCCTCTCCGTACACACTTTCTACCATGAGCTTTGATCCCATAAACTCAAGAAGCTTTGAGGTTATATTGAGACCGAGTCCTGTTCCCTCGATCTGTCTTGCCCTGTTATTGTCTATGCGGTCAAATGAATTGAACAGTCTGTGTATATTCTCCGGACGTATCCCTATCCCGGTATCGGCAACAGTCACATGGAGCATGATGCCGTCCGCATCTACCCTGTCAAAGCCGGCGGATAGTGTTATGGTTCCCCTTTCCGTGTATTTTACCGCATTGGTAAGAAGATTGGTTATGATCTGCTTGATCCTGATCTCATCTCCAAAGAGCATATGAGGTGTGTCCGGATCAACGGAAACTATCAGGTTTAATCCCTGTTCATCTACACGGTGAGATACCAGCTTGACAACATCATTGATCAGTGACGTGAGTTCATATTCATATGGAACGATATCCATTCTGCCCGCTTCTATCTTGGAAAAATCCAAAATATCACTGATGATACCAAGCAGGCTCATTCCGGCTATTCTGACGCTCTCCGCATACCCTCTTATATTCTCATCCTGAGCATCCCTTAATATCATCTCGTTCATACCGAGAACAGCGTTGATAGGTGTCCTTATCTCATGGGACATCTGGGAGAGAAATTCTGACTTGGCTGCATTTGCAACGTCTGCCGCATCTGCCATCTCCTCTAACTCCCTTGTAGTCTTTTCGAGGAACATCGCAAGTCTCTGATCGAGAGGGATCGCACCTTTATTTTTAAAATCAGACAGCACAACCTGTCTGCCAAGATCATCTGCTCTCGGCGCTCCCTCTCTCATACCTATGGTCACTATGGCGGAGTTTGCTATGCCTCCTCCCCCGTCATCCATCATCACGGCGGCAAAGCCCCTGACCCAAGCGACCTCAGGCATGAAGCTCTGATAAGTCCCTATATCTGATGCCACCTGCCTGCCAAGGAACCTGACCCTGTTCTCACAGATGATCATTATCAGAGCCTGCGGTCCGAAATCCTGCATGGAATCGGCATAGCTTTTGGTGTCCTCGAGCAGTCTTCTTGGATTACCATAAGAAAACCTGACAACATCACCTTCATTTACGCCGGCTATGAAGTACAGTCTTCCTTTTTCATCATATTTTACAGGTGTTCTGACGACCTGTCTGTCGCCTCTGTAGGTAACAAGAGGAAACTCCCTTACATTATCGGAAAAATACTCATCAGGCAGCACTCCGAGATAATCCTTGTAAATAGATACTGCCGGCGCGCCATCAATTTCCGAAACAATGTAGCGGCCGTCAGTCCCTGTTACTCTCATCTCCTTGCCGATGGCTCTCCATCCCATGTCATAGTTGTAATACAGATGCAGACCCCTGCCGTACAGTATCAGTACTACTATTCCTTTTTCCAATACTTTTTCATCATCTTGACTTACACATACATAAGGACAGCCGGTGGCTTCAGCCTGGGCACCCGCTATGAGCGCATCAAAACGGTCACCGTCAGCAACGGATGTCAGGAATCTGTCAATATCATTCTCATAACCAGATGAAAAAACAAGTATACCCGCAAGATGCTCCAAATACCTGACCCTTCTTGCGAGCTGCCTTCCTGCATCCTCCGCCGATATGTCACCATGCTTGAACACCATAATATCGATCTTTGAGCGGTCAAATGAAATATAAGAATACCCTGCCAGTTTTTCCCTGTTGTTATAGACACCGGTGACATGGGATTCCGGCATGGTAATACCTACGACCTTGGCTTTCGGAACCTTTTTTTCTATCATGCACACCCTCTCTTTTAAGTGTGCCGGTTCAGAATTCTGGTCACTGAAAAGGATGAGTGAATCATTTGCTCTTTTATACACTTCATCTTTTCTTATATCATCTAAAAAAGCATCTATCTCACCCGCTTTGTTAGTTATCAGTGTTCTTTGAATCATAATATGCCAACACCTCGTCATAATAAACAGGTCTGCTATAATACTCACCTTGGAATCCGCTTACGGGAAGACGTTTTAACCCATCGCCGGTCGCCTTGTCTTTGATCCCTTTTATATAGACATCAGTTCCGCAGGAAGCGCTCATCTCAACAAGATGAGACAGTATAATCATATTGGTATCATCCGAAAGATCCGATACCAGTTCATCCGAAAACCTGACAAAATCGGGTTTGGTGCTTGAAAATACCTTTAGATACGCGTTCCCTCTTGCAAAATCGTCGATCCCAAAGGAGATATTTCTTTTTTTGAGTATCTTTGAGAACTCTATGATCTTTTCCACTGTCAACAGTCTTGATTCTCTGTCGATCTGGATATAAACAGAGTCGATAGGAAATCCGTATTCATGAGCAAACTCCTCTATGACTCCCACAAAATACGGTGTCCAGATCTGGGACTGCGTGACAGTGATAAACAGTCTGAAGTCGGGATATTTGGAATAAAATCCCCTGGCATCACGGAATGCGTTTTTTAACAGCCAGCTGCTGAGTCTCTCATATATATAATCCTGTTCTATCTCAGAAAGAAATTCATCCGACCTGACAACACTGTATTTGTCATTTTTCCAATACAGTATGACCTCAGCGCCTATGGGTGGTTCCGAATACTCGGCAAACACCGGTTGGTACATCAAATAGAATCCCTCAAAATCTCTGTTTATACTCTCCCTGATATCCCGTATCATGGTCAGTGATTCTTTGATGCTCATTTCCCTCACATTGCTTCCGTGGTAGAGAACGAGTTCTCCGTGCCTGTATCTTTTGGATTCGTTGTATGAATGAACGAGACAATCATATATGCTTCTGTTAGCCTCGATCTCTTCCTCAAATCTGATATATCCTCCATAGGCAAAGAGATTGTGGACTATCCCGTTTTCCATTTTCACTCCCTCACGGAAACGTGCCTGTATTTTTTTATATATATCCATGATCTCTTCGTCTGAAATATCGAAAAAGGAAATTGCGAACTTAGATCCGGAGGTGCGGTATATCTCACCTCTGCCATCGATTATATCATCAAGTATCTCAGAAACTTTGATAAGAAGCCGGTTCCCGTGACCATAGCCATAGACCTCGTTGATATGGGTCATTCTCCCAAATCCTATGAGAAGAAATGATGTGTTCTCATCGCATATCTCAGAATCCATCATATCATCCAAAAACGCCTGAAGGTTACGCATGGATGTCACTCTGTCCGTGCGCTCAATGATGCCTGAGGGGATCATCATGCCACCTATAACACCCGGATGACCGCTCTCATCCCTGATCACACCGCCTATGAGTCTGAACAGCGTATAATCCCCGTCGCGAAGTCTGACACGGTAGGTAATGTCATAGTTTTTCTTTCTGAGAGCAAACATCTCTTCCATCGCCGCATCATAGACGTCTCTGTCCTCCGGATGGATGTATTCTATCCAATCATATACTCCGTCCTCCAGATAAGGGCTGTCAAGTCCGATGAGCTCCGCCAGGGATTCTGAAAATCTCGTAAGCCTCAGTCTGACATCATACAGGGTAACAAAATTGGATCCAACGATCGTGGAATAGCTGTCAAACAGGTCATCAAAATATACTCTTCTTCCATCGCTCATCATTCTCCTCCATTATGACCGGTATTTCATTGATTCTTGTTTGAGAGGATAGTCTCCGCAAAATACCGGTTCAGAGTGTCTAACAGTTCATCCTTGTGCGTCGTTTTCAACAGATAACCATCGGGTTTTTTCTTCAGGATACGCATTACCGTTTCCCTGTCATTGTTTCCTGTCAAAAATATAATAGGTATCCTGTATGTGAACGGATCATTTCTTATCCTGTCAAAAACCTGATATCCATCAAGCTCGGGCATCTCATAATCAAGCAAAATAAGATCCGGTCTCACACTGTCTAAAAACCTGATCGCCTCGCTGCCTGAGCGCACTCCCTCAATATTGTATTTAAACCCTAACCATCCTGTTATGACCTTTAGAAAATCGGGGTCATCATCAACTACGAGAACAGTCTTTTTCCTCTTGAATTCGAGTCTTGAATCTATCACCTTTTGCATATCATATACAAGATCATCAAGGTCAAACGGTCTTTCATAGTAGCTGTAAAGCTTCTCCGCATACGGAAGGCTCTTGGCGGTCGCCACATCATCCGGATCGCCTATTACACATACCGTCTTGTTCAGATCTATTGCAAGACTGATCAGATATCTGATGATCATTGCGATATGCTCATCCGTTCCATAAGCAAAAAAAATGATGATCCCATATCCCTGATCATGACGTCTTATCTCCTCGACTTCATCAACGATCCTCTTGACCTTGAAGCATTTGTTTTCAAGCTTATTTATAACAGCCTGTGATATAAAACCCTTCCTGCCATCTATAAACAGTATTTTTTTCTCCATTTTCACATCCTTCTAAGCATTTCCCAGTCAAGCTCTGAAAACGCTTTTTTGATTTTGTTTATTTTTTCTGTATGTCTCTCAGGTATGGTGTATTTTTCAAGCTCATTTAACACCATACTTATACTCTCACTGTCATAGCTTGTCACAAATTCTTTTATTGACTCATAAGCATCATTTATCATTTCATCTGAAGCGGAGCCTTTTTCTCCGTGCTCTGTAACATCATCAGAGGCTCCGGATGCTGACTTGTCCTTCATCGAAGCAGTGAGCTCCTTTCCGAGCTTTCTATACATAGCCAAAAGCTCAGGGGTCTTCTTGCAGATCTTGTCTATATCACCGTTCTTGCCTGCAAGCTCCAACTCATAAGCCATATCAGATAACTCCGTCGCTCCTATAAGTCTTGACATGCTTTTTAGTGAATGGACTTTCAAAACATATACCTTGATATCGGCATCATCTGCAAGCCTTTGTATCTCATCAGCCTTTTCGGAGACAGATGCTTCGTATATTTCAAGCGCCTCGATATAGTCATCTCCCGTGTCGCAATTTATGATGCCCGCCCTTGCGTCTATACCGTCGATCTCCCTGATCCACTGCGGGAGATCATTCAGCTTTCTGTTTATTTCTTTTTCTTCGTCCGCATGGAGCTTTTCTTCGATCTCCTTGCCTCCGGGAAGATAGGTCATAAGGATCTCCGAGAGAACCTTGGGCTGGATCGGCTTGATAAGTACATCGGCAAATCCCGCAGCCTTGTACAGATTGATATTCTTCTGGGCATCCTCTGTCGTATGGCACACGACCGGAACCTCGGAGCCTTTTTTTAGAAATATTTCTTTTAGCTTCATCAGCGTATCCACACCGTCTATCTCAGGCATGCGGTGATCTAACAGTATCAGATCATAGTCATTCTCCGTGACCTTGTCGATACACTCCTTGCCGCCCTCCGCAAGCTCAGAGGCTACACCCTGTGATGCAAGAAGTGATGATAATATCATTCTGTTGATCTGAACATCATCAACTATCAATACGCATGGCTTTTTATTCTCGCTCATACATCTCCTCCATTTTTCTATAGAAACTCACCACTATACCAGCATCGGGGCAAACGTTAAAACAACGGAATTTTCGATCAACAAAATGATTATGGTCAGATGAAGCTTCCACTGTCCTGCCATAAGTCCGATAAACTCCCTGACCTGGGCGTTCGGGGTAAAATACCATTTGGTTTTGCTGCCTATACCCTCTGCGTGCATCCCCGCCTCCTCAGCGATCATGCCGCTTCTGAATACATGGTATCTGGTTGTTGAAAAAATAATCTTCGGATCCTTCTTCTCCCTGTCTATAAGCTCCTTGGAAAACTTCATGTTTTCATAGGTTGTCTTTGCTTTGGTCTCAGCCATTATCTGTTCATCAGGTATTCCGATACCCTTTAGATAATTCTCTATCGCCTCGCCCTCAGATACGGGCTCATCCGCCCCCTTGCCTCCCGACGGAACAAAGACTGCCCTCTTGCCGGTTTTTTCTTCCTGCTTTTTATAGAATTCAACAGCTCTGTCTGTCCTGCCCCGAAGCAGCGGATACAGAGTCCCGTCCTTTCTTATCCTGCATCCGAGGATGATTATATAGTCCTTGTCATAAGACGGTTCGTGCCTTGCCGCCCTGATCATGGCATAGACGCTCACGCCAAATACACACAGCAGATACATATACACCGGACTGATCACGGATCTCGCGAGGATGACGGCGATATCGTCATTTGAGACATCAAGACTTCCCGGAGTCATCAAAACGAGAACAAGTGTAGTGATAGTTCCTGCCAGCATCATACCACTGATGATGAGCCCTAATACATTGGAAAAACGAAAGCTCTCATGCTTTATCAGCGCAAAATTGCTGATCGTCATAATGAGCGCATTTATCATGATGAACGGAGTGAGCACAAGTATCACTATGGAAAGAGCGAGACCGCTGATGATAAATGTCATCTTGGCGGTCAGTCTTCCGGCAAGTATTATCCCGCCAATACACAGACCCGCGTAGAGAACTCCCTGCAAGGAAAAATACACTGACAGGCATAGTCTCACAAGAGACGGATATGAGAAAATCGATACTGCGCGTCTTTTTCTATAGTTGATGAACATGAGCGCACCAACAAAAAGAAAAAACAAGGAAGCAAGCCCCGACAGCATTTGATGACCGTTGAAATCAGAGTCAGGTCCGTAAAATATCGTTCCATATTTTGATATGGTGACACCTGTCACTACCTCATCATCATGGATAGAGGACTCTGTGTGAATGCACCTGACATGTATCTCTGCATCACCCTCCCTGCCATTGTCAAGGAGCAGTCTGAGCATCCTCCCCTCTCTGGAGATCTCGGTTATATCAACGCTTCCGCTGCCTTTAGTATATATGCTGATATCTCTGTAATCCCCATCCGGCAGATAGACATGGGCAATGTAGGTTTTTGCCGAGTTCATTACGAATACCGTTCCAAAGACCGTTAATCCCAGAAAAACCGATATTATAAGTATTATTTCTTTTTTATATGTCATTGTCAGTCTCCTGTAATGTTCAAGAAATACGTATACATGAAATTATAACATGCCGTCGTCAAAAAGGCAAGATTTAATACCTTATGAGAAAAGTACTTGTTGCATTTTTCTCACAAATGGTGTATAGTAGACGGAGACGCTGGCAGATCCGGCGTTTCTTTGAAAAGAATGACTTATATTGCAACACAAGGCTCCTGCTGCCACCGGGTAACAGGAAAACGCCATTTCCTTTATCGTTAGGTCTTAGAAGATAAAGGAAATGGCGTATTTTTTTAGGAGGGTTATATTATGCAATGGATCTATCTGATTTTAGCAGCAATTCTTGAAGTGACATGGGCAGTCGCAATGAAATACTCCGAAGGATTTACCGTGATCATCCCATCCATAATCACGGTCATCGGTTATATTGCAAGTGCCGTATTCTTATCGCTGGCTCTGAAGCATCTGTCGCTGGGAACAGCCTATGCCATGTGGACGGGCTTCGGTATCGTCGGGACCTCAGTCCTTGGAGTATTTCTTTTTGGCGAAAAGCTGTCCGTCCCGCAGATCATCTGCATAGTGCTGATCGTGATCGGAATCACGGGACTAAAGCTTTTGTCAAAGGAATAGTCTGGCAAGGAGTTTCCGGACAGTCTGCCGACAGTTCTTTACAGATTAAAGAACGAAATTGCCTCGCTCATCTCATCATTGATACCACGCATCTCCGATGTGGAGTTCTGTGTATCCACACAGCTTTCAGTAACGGTCTGACAAGCAGCGGCAACCTCCTCCGCGGACGCTCCAAGCTCCTCGGAAACCGCACTGAGATCTGATGTTGCAGATGTCATGTCTGCTTTGATCTGATCTAAGCTTGCTGCCATTTTATTTATAGAATCTATACCGTTTATCGAAGCCTCGACCGATTCGGAGAGAGTCTTGAACTTGTCCTGAGCATTCTCGATCTCTGCTCTTTCTTTCTCTATCACCTGGAATACTCTGTCAGAGATCTCTACCGTTCCGCGTGAGAGAATGACCACATTCTCTATGATCTGTTTGATCTCCTTGGCAGATTCGGCGGATGAATCCGCAAGTCCTCTGATCTCATCAGCAACTACGGCAAAGCCTCTTCCTGCCTCACCGGCACGGGCAGCTTCGATCGATGCGTTGAGTGACAGGAGGTTGGTCTGTGCTGCGATGGATTCTATAGCCTGAAGTGCGACCTGTATATTCTCAATGGCGGTGTTCGTCTCATCGATCTTGCCCTTGATATCTTCCATCGCGCTTACTGATTCACTGGCACTTGCATAGACAGAATCCATACATGCGACCGCTTCATTGTTCGCAGTTTTGATCGTCTGTGACGCTTCATGCAGGCTCTCTGCATTGACGTTCAGATCCTCGATATTCTCTCCAAGGCGTATCGTCTTCTCAGTCATGAGCTGAACATTGTCGGCAACATTTTGTGAAGTCTGGGAAACCTCACCGATAGAGTCATTGATCTGCGAGATCGAATCAACATTGTTGCCGGTCTTCTCATCCACACTCACGATAGAATCATTCAGCATTCCGGCTGCTTTTTTGACTGTAGCCATGGAATTATTGAGCGCATTTTTTAATTCTGAGAAAGAAGCAATGATGCTTCTGGTCTCACGAATATGAGATTTGGCATCGGCAGTTACAGTGACATCGCCTGTGCTGAGTTCGCCAAGCGCACCTGCCATAACCACCAAGGGAACTGAGATCATACGCTCGATGATCAGGGCAAGGATCGTAAATATTACCATACATACCGCTATTATGATAATAACAAATACCATCGTCTGCGTCACGCCCGCCAGCACTTCGTGCTCATCTGCCGTCAGCACCGCGATATAGTGACCATCCTCTCCGATATAATATCCGGCATATTTGGTCACACCGTCATAATCATACTCAGCCAGATCTGATTCCGGTATAACACCTGATTCCAACTGTGCCACAAGTCCGGCAATGACTTCGTTCTCAACGGGATTTCCTATCTTGGATTCATCCGGATGAGAGAGCATGGTGCCGTGAGGATCAACAATATAAACATATGCCGAGTCAAGATGCAGCTTTGACACATCAGATATCGACTCTGCTATCTGCTGAACATAGAAGCCTCCTCCGACGAATCCGACCGGTTTATCTCCGTCCATAACAGGTGTGTATATCGACATGATATTCTGTCCGGATGCGGGACTCACCATGATACCGGTGTTGAATACACCACCTTCTGCGGATGTGATACTGTTTTGTAATCCTGCCAGATTGTCGCCCTCACGAAGCTGCATCCCTATAACAGCTTCATTGGGATGAGTCATAACATGTGAATCCCAATCCGCAAGATACAAGCCTTCCCAGCCCTGAAGCGAACCGAAATAGTCCAGTGTGTACTGCTCTGCAGAGGCTACTACTGCTTTGTCATTGGGATTTTTGAGCGCCTCCAGCATTATCGGGGACGTAGCGCATGCTTTGAGCGCTTCTTCATTTTTCTTTACGATGGTATCAAATGAATTGCCTACTCCATTGATGACCTGGACAAAGGAATCATAGGTATAACTCTTCATCTCACTCCTGCTCTTGGTTATGGAAGTGACACCTATCAGCACGGACACGACCACCAATGGGAGCAGTGCAAATAATAGAAGTGTTACACGCATGGATAGTCCTGATTGTTTGTTTTTTTCTTTCATACTCTCACCATCTCTTTCCTGTATAGAAAAAATATACTATTGCGCCATTATAGCACACCCATTTCAAAAAAACAAGCCCAATTTGATCAATGTGACGTTACTATTCACGGCTGATGGATACACATATCAGCGATGAATGCTTGCATTCATAAGCAGATATGTGTATCTATCAGGCTGAAAGCTGTCACTCCACTACATAAGGGATTCAGCCGCGAAGCGGCAGTAGAGCACGGAGCGTAGCGAAGTGCGGGAATCCCGCATGTGGAGAGTGACAGCCGTGAATAGTAACACTACTCATGAGAGAGCCTGACGTTTGCGCGCCATCTCATCGGAGTCGAGGTACTCATCATAAGTCGTTACCTTGTCGATCATACCGTTCGGGGTGAACTCTATGATGCGGTTGGCGATCGTCTGGATGAACTGGTGATCCTGGGAGGTGAAAAAAATGACTCCCGGGAATTTGATAAGACCGTTGTTCAGTGAGGTGATTGATTCCATATCAAGGTGGTTGGTGGGCTCGTCCATGAGCAGGATGTTGGAACCAAGCATCATCATTTTGGACAGCATTACACGCACCTTTTCGCCTCCGGAGAGGACATTTACTTTTTTCAGACCGTCATCTCCCTTAAAAAGCATCCTGCCAAGGAAGCCTCTAACATATGTGGCGTCTTTTTCCGGAGAGAACGGCATCAGCCAGTCAACTATGGTATCGCTCGAATCAAAGTATGCGGTGTTGTCCTTGGGGAAGTATGACTGTGAGGTGGTAATGCCCCATTTGTAATTTCCTGAATCAGGCTCCATCTCGCCTATCAGTATCTGAAACAGCGTGGTGGCGGCTATGCCGTATGATCCGACAAAGGCGATCTTGTCATCGTGACCGACGGTAAATGAAACATTGTCAAGAACCTTCTCGCCGTCTATCACCTTGGTCAGACCCTCTACAGTCAGAACCTCATTTCCGATCTCACGTTCAGGCTTGAAGTCGATGTACGGATATTTTCTGCTCGACGGGCGCAGAGTGTCCAGTTCGATCTTTTCGAGGGCTCTTTTTCTTGAGGTCGCCTGCTTGGATTTGGAGGCGTTTGCAGAGAAGCGCTGGATAAACTCCTGCAGTTCCTTGATCTTTTCTTCTTTTTTCTTGTTTGCTTCCTTCATCTGCTTGATCATCAGCTGGGATGATTCATACCAGAAGTCATAATTTCCCGCATATATCTGCATTTTACCGTAGTCAAGGTCAACGGTATGTGTGCAGACCTTGTTGAGAAAATATCTGTCGTGCGATACGACTATGATCGTATTTTCAAAGTCGATGAGGAAATCCTCCAACCAGCGGATCGAGTCGAGATCAAGGTGGTTGGTGGGCTCGTCGAGAAGAAGTATGTCGGGACTGCCAAAGAGCGCCCTTGCAAGGAGAACCTTTACCTTGTCAGTGTCAGGAAGCTCTGACATCGGCTTGTCATGAAGCGAGGTCTCGATACCAAGACCATTTAAGAGAGTGGCGGCATCTGATTCCGCTTCCCAGCCGTTCATGGCTGCAAAGTCCGCTTCGAGCTCGCTGGCTCTGATACCGTCCTCGTCCGAAAAGTCGGGCTTGGCATATATTTCTTCTTTTTCCTTCATAATGTCATAGAGTCTCTCATTGCCGGCGATCACCGTATCAAGAACTATCTGGTCATCGTATTTGAAATGATCCTGTTCGAGTACGGAAAGCCTCTCCCCGGCTCCTATCGAAATGTCACCGGTGGTGGGCTCCAATTCACCTGAGAGTATTTTGAGGAAGGTTGACTTTCCCGCTCCGTTTGCTCCTATGATACCGTAGCAGTTTCCTTCCGTGAATTTTATGTTGACCTCCTCAAAGAGCGCTTTTTTGCCGAATCGAAGAGAAATATTGCTTGCCTGGATCATTTTTTCCTCCTTATTTTGTGGTTATAATAAAATTACAATACAATTACTTACTTTGATACTTTATCGAAAAATCGTGAAGAATGCAAGTGTTTTTGTATTTTTTTTTGAATTATTATTAAATTATTAGAAAATTATTATATTTTTGTGTTGTATATTGGAGTTTTTTGTTGTAAAATCATAATACAGGGGATATTATGATGTGTGGAAAATCGCATGGGAAGGTGCTCTGCACCACGTCTTTGCGAAAGAAAAAAGAAAACAGGAATGAGGAGTTTATATGACAGAAGATATAATTGGTCCGGTAGAGAGAGTAGAGCCCATGGCAAGACAGACACGCATGGGTATTTCCGTGTTTGACGAGAACTGCATATGCGTCAATCTCGAAAAAGAGGGCGTTTCATCACTCAGGCTGAATCTCTACGATGGAAATCGTCTTGTACAGCGCGTCCGGATCCCGTCCATGAAGGAGAACGGAGCGAAGGACTTTTTTTCCGCAAGACTCTACGGCAAGGAGCTCAAAAGCAAGCTCTGCTCTCTTAAATACGACCTTTCTGCGGATGGTGAGCATTTTGTGGATCCGGGAGCAGAGATCATAGCGGGAAGTGAGCGGTTTGGAAAGAGAGGACGGCTCTATGGCAGGATCTCAGATCCTGATTTTGACTGGGACGGGGAGCACAGACGTCAGATATCGTCAAAAGATCTGGTCATATACGAAGCGCATGTGAGGGGATTTACCAGACATTCGAGCTCGGGAGTAGCTCATCCGGGAACCTTTGACGGAATGAGAGAGAAGATCCCGTATCTGAAGAAGCTCGGTATCAATGCCGTGATGCTGATGCCGGTGTACGAGTTCAATGAGCTCGGGGTGTCAGAGGCTGTGGACGGGAAAAAAAGGATCAACTACTGGGGGTATACCAAGGAGGCTTATTATAAGGCGCCAAAGACCTCATACAGCTCTGATTCCGAGCATCCCGACAAGGAGTTTAAGACTCTTGTCAAAGAGCTTCACGCTGCAGGTATCAGTGTTTTTATGGATTTTTATTTTTCCCAAACATCATCCGAATACATACTTGACTGTCTGAGGCATTATTCGGTTTATTATCATATTGACGGCTTCAGGGTCATATCGGATTCCTTTGATCTTTCTATCGTCAGGGAGGATCCCGTACTCAAATACGTCAGATTTTTTTCAGCAATATGGGAGGATAGTCCAAAAGACAGGAAAGATCCCATGCTTTTTGAATTGAATGACGGCTTCAAGGAGGTCGCAAGACGCTTTGTAAAAAGTGATGAGGGTCAGGTGGAAAGCTTTTACAGGTTGTTTAGGATGGAGAGAGACGGTGTCATCAAGGTGAATTATATCACTGCGCATGACGGGTTTACACTCAGGGATCTCATCTCATATGATATCAAGCACAATGAGGCTAACGGCGAGAACAACAGAGACGGCACGGATTATAATTTTAGCTGGAACTGCGGCTATGAGGGTCCTACGAGAAGAAAAAGCGTTCTGAGGATGAGAGAACGTCAGGAGAAAAATATTCTTGTCATGCTGCTTTTGGGTCTGCCTGTTCCCATGTTTTTGATGGGTGATGAGTTTGGCAATTCCCAAAAGGGCAACAACAATGCGTATTGTCAGGACAATGCGACTACATGGCTTGACTGGAGCCTTTTTGACAGGAATAAAGAGACATATGAGCTTGTGAGGTATCTTCTTCGACTGAGAAAAGAGCTTCCAATATATAAAAGAACAGAGAATTATGTCGGCTTTGATCACAAGGGAGCGGGTGCTCCGGATATCTCCAATCACAGCAAGGAACCGTGGAACCACACATATCCATATTATTGCAGAGAGCTTGGAGTCCTTTTTTACGGACCGTATCTTGACAGTGAACCTGTAAAGAGCTATTATTTTGCCTTCAATATGCACTGGGAGCCGCAGCTTTTCTATCTGCCTGATATCACAAAGCAGAGAAAATGGAAGGTTGTGATTGATACCGCTTCGGTCACAAGGAGTGATGAGGGGTTTAATGATGATCTGACTGCGTTTAGGATGGAGCCAAGATCGGTGGCGCTGTTTGAGTGTCAGGAGGATGAGCCCGTGAAGAAGGCTAAGGTCAGAAGGGATGCCGGACATCCGGATCGGAGAGCGTCAAAAAAGAAAGCATCAGTAGAAAAGAAGGGGTCATCACCTGAAAAAGGGCATAAAAAAAGAGCTCCGAAAGGGACTTGAACCCTCGACCTACGCATTACGAGTGCGTCGCTCTACCAACTGAGCTATCGAAGCATCGACACATAGTGTATCATATACGTTGGAATAATTCAAGTAGTTTTTTAAAAAAAGGTGAAGGCTGTCACTCCACAACATAAGGGATTCAGCCGCAAAGCGACAGCCGTGAATGGTAATTTTTATTTCGTAAGTTCTAACATTATTTCATTGCTGCGTTTGATGAACTCGGTCATTTTGTCTGCGCTCAAAGGCTGGTGAGCTATGAGCGCGAGGTCATAGAGCTGCTTGCAAAACAGCGGTGTCTTGTCACCTTTTTTGTTGCTCATCACATATTTGACGAGTTCGTTGTCTGCGTTCAGGATCAGGGTCTGTCCCATGGTGTCCATTCCCATATCCATCCCCATTCCGTTCATGGAGTACATTTTCATCATATCCTGCATGCGTCTGGTCTCCTCGGAGAGTGTTATCATAGAGGATATGTCTTTATTTTTGAGTCTCTCGAGTTTTATTTCAAGCTTGTCATCACCAAGAGCGTCATGGAACAGTGATGTCATCTCCTCCTGCTCCTTGCCAAGATCTTCTCCGTCCTCATCTGATGTCATCGAGTCGGTGAGATCAGCATCTATGCGCTTGAATTTGACACTGTCCTCGTCTCTTGTCTCCAGTGATGAGATAAACGGCTGGTCAATGTTGTCGGGAAGAACAACGGCGTTCATGCCCTGTTCTTTGAACATATTGACATACTGGCTCTGCTGCTGGAGATCGGTGACGTAGTAGACAGTCTTTTCCGGCTTTTTTTCAGGTTCCTTGTTATCATCGGTATCATCGCCGTCTACGGGGTTCCCGTCGGCATCGACCACATCAGCCTGTGCGTCGTCAGAGCCTTCAGATGAAGCTGTATCATCGGGAGCATCGGGCTCTACGTTTTCCAAGTATTCAGACAAGGTCGAATACTTGTTGTCAAGATCCTTGAACAGGATGTATTCACGGATCTTGTCACGGAATTTATCATCCTTTAGGCATCCGTACTTGACAAACGGAGAGATATCATCCCAGTATTTCTCGTAGTTTTCCCTGTCGGTCTTGCACATTCCGGAGAGCTTGTCTGCGACCTTTTTGGTTATATAATCAGATATTTTTTTGACAAAGCCGTCGTTTTGCAGTGCGGAACGGCTGACGTTCAATGGAAGATCAGGACAGTCTATGACACCCTTTAACAGGAGCAGGAATTCCGGAATGACCTCCTTGATGTTGTCCGCGATAAACACCTGATTGTTGTAGAGCTTGATAACTCCCTCGAGGTTTTCATATTCTATGTTTACCTTGGGGAAGTAGAGTATTCCTTTGAGGTTGAAAGGATAGTCCATATTCAGGTGGATCCAGAACAGAGGCTCCTTGTAATCATTGAACACCTTGCGGTAGAAGGTCTTGTAGTCATCATCAGAGCACTCGTTTGGATGATTTGCCCAGAGCGGGTGGGTATCACTAAGTGAGACCTCACGTTTGACGATCTTGGCCTTTTTGACCATTTTTTTCTCTTTTTTCTTTTTCTTCTTGTCTTTTTTCTTGTCGGAAGCATCTTCATCAGAGTCTCCCTCACCGGCTGTGTCCTCATCCTCATCGTCCGGGGTATATGACTTGTCCTCCTCCTCAAACTCCTCAACGACCTCATCGGTATCAAGGACATCATCAGCGTTTATCGTCTGGTATTCGGGCTCTGCGTTAGCCTTTTTTAAGAATATCTCAACGGGCATGAAGGAGCAGTATTTTTCAAGTACCTCCCTCACTCTGTATTCATTGGCAAATTCATAGCTGTCCTCATTGAGATGGAGGATTATGGTCGTGCCGACCTCTGTTTTGTCACTGTCAGACATCTCGAATGTAAGTCCGCCGTCTGATTCCCAATGCACGGCTTCTGCGCCTTCTTTATATGAAAGAGTATGGATCTCGGCTGAGTCGGAGACCATAAATACAGAATAAAAGCCGAGTCCGAAATGTCCGATGATCTGATCATCGCCTGCTTTGTCCTTGTATTTTTCGAGGAAGTCTGCCGCGCCGGAAAAAGCGATCTGGTTGATGTATTCCTTGACCTCATCGGCTGTCATTCCAAGACCGTTATCAGTGAAGGTCAGGGTCTTTTCCTCGGGATTGACCTCAACATCGATCCTTGGCTTGAAGTCATCGGGAAGCTTTGCCTCGCCGATCATATCAAGTTTTTTTCTCTTGGTGATAGCATCGGAAGCGTTTGAGATCACCTCACGGATAAAAATGTCATGGTCAGAGTAGAGCCATTTTTTGATAATAGGGAAAATGTTTTCTGAGTCTATGGCAAGATTGCCCTGTTCGTTCGTCATTGTATTACCTCCGTTTCGCCGCATCACAAATGGATGTGTTTTTTTAAATAGCTTGAAAATACCGGATGAGTGTACCTGACAGACATTCGATATTTATTCTGTTAGGTATATTAACTCTAAATCGAATGAATGTCAAGCATTTTTTAGCACTCAATCAAAAAGAGTGCTAACAGAATTGAAAATTTCTACTTGACGTAATAGAAGTTATGGGGTAAAATGTCTTAGACTTGTAAACAAGTTTTGTCCTATTTTATTTAGTGAAAAGGAGAGTAAAAATGTTAGAAAAAATGCAGGAACTCATTGCTGATCAGCTCAGTGTGGATGCTGACAGTATCACTGAAGCTTCAAACTTCAAGGATGATCTTGGTGCAGATTCTCTTGATCTGTACGAGCTTATCATGGCTCTTGAGGAGGAGTATGATGTTGAGATCCCGACAGATGATCTTGAGAATATCTCAACAGTTGGCGATGTTATCAACTTCCTCAAGGATAAGGGTATTGAGGGCTGATGCTTTGCGTTGAATAATCATAATTATCAGACATCAAGCGGAAGGGTACCCTGCCGCCTGATGTCATTTTTGTTTCCGGCAGAGTATGTACAGGGAGGAACTAACGATGGGTAAGACTGCATTTATCTTTCCCGGACAGGGTGCCCAGGTAGTGGGTATGGGGAAGGATGTATATGAGAATTCAGATACTGCAAGAGAGTTTTTTGACAGTGCTTCTGAGGCTGTCGGGCTCGATCTGAAAGCGCTTTGTTTTGAAGAAAACGATGATATCAATATTACGGAATTTACTCAGGTCTGTCTGCTGACTACCAGTGTATCCATGTTAAAGGAGATAGAAAAAAGAGGCGGACACTGTGACGCGGCAGGGGGACTTAGCCTCGGTGAGTACTGTGCCCTCGTTGCAAATGGTGCCATGGACGGCATTGATGCCGCAAGGATAGTGAGAAAAAGAGGGATATATATGCAGGAGGAGGTGCCCGCGGGTGAAGGCGGTATGGCTGCCGTGATGGGTATGGAGGCTTCTGATATAGAAGCGCATCTTGAAAAATATGACAAGGTGCAGATCGCAAATTACAACTGCCCGGGACAGATAGTGATCTCCGGTGAGACAGAACAGGTAAAGGCTGCCGCTGAGAGCCTAAAGGATGCGGGGGCGAAAAAAACCGTTCTTCTCAACGTGAGCGGACCATTCCACTCGAAGCTCCTTGCCGGCGCCGGTGACAAGCTCGGCGCAGAGCTTGAAAATATAAGTATTTCTCCCATGAGATTTCCATATGTTTCAAATGTGACGGGCGGATATGTGAGTGATGAGAGCACCGTGAAGGATCTTTTGATCCGCCAGCTTTCAAATCCCGTGAGGTGGCAGCAGTGTGTCGAGACCATGGTTGCGGACGGCGTTGATACCTTTTATGAGATAGGACCCGGCAGGGCGCTTGCGAGCTTCAACAAAAAGATCGGAAAGGCTCTTGGAGTTGAGCTTACTACCTATCAGATAGCAACTATGGCTGATATAGAGGAGCATTTCTAAATAGTATTGTTAGCTGATATAGAGGAGCATGCAAAAATACACGGTGAAATCGACAGATATAGAAATTGAAAGGATACTGATTATGGGATGTTTGGATGGAAGGACAGCGGTCGTTACCGGTGCGAGCAGGGGGATAGGAAGAGCGGTCGCATCAGGACTTGCCGCTGAGGGAGCTTTTGTTGTTGTCAATTACAACGGATCGGGGGATAAGGCTGACGAGGTCGTCTCCATGATCAAAGAAAACGGCGGTGATGCCGTAGCCATACAATGTGATATTGGAGATATGGAGGCTGCTTCGGAGTTTTTCGGCAATATCGTCAGGGAGTACGGCGGCATCGATATATTGGTCAACAATGCGGGCATCAACCGTGACGGGCTTTTGATGGGTATGAAGGAAGCTGATTTTGACGATGTTATAAGAACCAATCTCAAAGGAACCTTCAATGCCTGCAAGCTGGTAACAAGACCTATGATGAAGAAAAGATACGGAAGGATCATAAATATGGCTTCCGTTGCGGGTGTCATAGGAAATGCAGGTCAGTCAAATTATGCCGCGTCAAAGGCAGGTATCATAGGTCTGACAAAATCTGTTGCCAAGGAGCTTGCATCAAGAGGTATTACCTGCAATGCAGTTGCACCGGGCTTTATCAAGACCGATATGACGGATGCGCTGCCTGATCAGGTAAAGGAGGAGGCGCTCAGGCAGATACCTCTCGGAACCTTCGGTGATGTGGAGGATGTGGCTGAAACCGTTGTTTTTCTCGCATCGGACAAGGCAAAATATATCACAGGACAGGTGATATGTGTCGATGGGGGAATTGCCTGAGAAATGGTTATGTTTAGATTTGCAGACGGAATCTTCGGGTTGAGTATGTCTGTTGAAAAAAGTAAATCATAAGGAGACAAAAAATGAGCAGAAGAGTAGTTGTTACGGGGATGGGAGCAATAACACCGATCGGAAACAATGTTGATACATTCTGGGAGAATGCCAAAAAGGGCGTAGTCGGGATCGGACCGATCACAAAGCTTGATGTGACTGATTACAAGGTCAAGCTTGCCGGTGAGGTCAAGGATTTTGAAATGCCTGAGTGTGTTGACAAAAAGGCTGCAAGGAGAATGGAGGATTTCTCAAAATATGCCGTGGCTGCAGCCGTCGAGGCGATTGCAGATTCAGGGCTTGATATAAGTAAAGAGGATCCATATCGTGTAGGCGTTAGCGTAGGCTCAGGAGTCGGCTCTCTTCAAAATATCACAAGAAACTACACAAGACTCAAAGAAAAGGGACCAAACAGAGTCGAGCCGCTCATGATCCCGGGGCTGATCTCCAATATAGCAGCGGGAAATATAGCGATCCAGTTCGGATTCAAGGGCAAGAATATAAATGTTGTTACAGCCTGCGCAACCGGCAATCACAACATCGGTGAGGGCTTTAGATCCATACAGTACGGCGAGGCGGATGTCATGGTGTGCGGAGGCGGAGAAAATACGATATGTGATATCGGGCTTGCCGGATTCATGGGACTTAACGCACTCTCAACATCAGAGGATCCGAAGCGCGCTTCCATGCCTTTTGATGTTGACAGGAGCGGATTCGTGATGGCTGAGGGAGCAGGGATACTGGTGCTTGAGGAGTATGAGCACGCCAAGGCAAGAGGAGCAAAGATCTATGCCGAGGTCGCCGGATACGGCGCGACCTCTGACGCATATCATGTAACTGCGCCTATAGAGGACGGTTCAGGCGCAGCCAAGGCGATGGAATTTGCAATGAAGGACGCGAATGTAAAGCCTGATGAGATCGATTATATCAATGCACACGGCACGAGCACGCACATGAATGATCTGTTTGAGACGAGGGCTATCAGACTCGCTCTTGGAGATGCCGCCGACAAAGTAAAGGTCAACTCAACAAAATCACTTGTCGGACATATGCTCGGTGCAGCCGGCGGAGTCGAGGCAATAGCCTGCATCAAGTCGATATGTGACAATTTTATCCATGTAAATGCAGGACTTGTCAATCAGGATCCGGAGTGTGATCTTGATGTAGTGAAGGGAGAGGGTATCTCACACGAGGTAAACGTGGTTCTCAGCAACTCCCTTGGCTTTGGCGGACACAACGCATCTCTTGTATTTAGAGGCATCTGAATTTTGTAGGAGGAATCGGATATGCTGTTGAATAAAGATCAGATCAAGGAGATAATCCCTCACAGGGAGCCGTTTCTCCTTGTCGATGAGATAGAAGAGATGGAGCCCGGCATCAGGGCTGTCGGGTATAAAAAGCTCACGGGAGATGAGGATTTTCTAAAAGGACATTTTCCGGGATATCCCGTGATGCCCGGTGTGCTCATCGTAGAAGCGCTCGCGCAGGTGGGCGCGGTGTCTGTTTTATCGTTAGAGGATAACAGGGGCAAGCTTGCTTTCTTTGGCGGGATAGACAAGGCAAAGTTCAGAAGGCAGGTCAGACCCGGTGACACACTGAGACTCGAGGTAGAGATCATCAAGTGCAAGGGACCGATGGGAATAGGACATGCGGTTGCAACTGTTGACGGTGAGAAGGCGTGCGAGGCGGAGATCAAATTTATGATCGCAGAGGCGTGAATAGTAACTATTGAACATATGAACATTTGTGAGAAATGCATAAAGACTTAATGCCTTTGTGCATTTTTTCATATAATTTTAACAAAATTGTAATTTTTTAAAAAAAGGGCTTATTTTTTTTCTCAAAAAGTGGTACACTATTAATGAAATACTGATTGTAAAGGGATAACTGTATAGTCATGTTAAAAGACCGTATTTTTCGTATTATCAGAAATGTTACTAAGGGATATGAGCGTCTTTCGGTCTTGTGTTTTTTGGATTTGTTGAAAATCAGAAAGGATTGGTGAAGGTGTTTCAGGTAGGAGAATATGTCGTTCACGGGAACGACGGCGTATGCAAGGTGGAAGCGGTAGAGCCGATGTCAGGAAGCGGATCGGACAGGATCTATTATACTCTGGTTCCGATCTATTCCGCAGGGAGCAAGCTTTTTGTTCCGACAGACAGTACCAAGGTGGTTACGAGAGCGGTGATCTCCGAGAAGGATGTCGATGCTCTGATGGATGAGTGGGACGATATCGAGACACTCAGTGTTGAGAATGACAAGAAAAGAGAGGATGTCTACAAGGCAGCACTTCGCTCATGCGACTGCCGCCAGTGGGTAAAGCTGATCAAAACTTCATATCAGCGCAACCAGACGAGAATGGCAAACGGCAAAAAAGCCACGACCTCTGATGAGAGATATCTGCATATGGCTCAGGAGAATCTTTTTGGAGAGATGGCTATTCCGCTTCATATGAGCCGTGTAGAGGCTGAGGATTATTTCATCAACAAGATGAATTCCAAGAAGGGGAAGAAGAAGTCCAAGAAAGCCAAGAAGTCCTGATCCGGCGTGATCAGATGACTGTTAATACTTATTTGGCAAGGTGGTTCGCAGTTCGGGATTCCGGGCTCGGATCACCTTGTACTATGTGTCACAGGAGGAAAAAAACATGAAGCTTGCTAAGATGGTAGGGGACAGATTCAAGGAGAAGCCGACAGACTGTGTCATAGACTCACATGCCCTGATGATGAGGGGCGGATATATGAAGGATATTGCCAAGGGGATCTACTCACAGTATCCGCCGCTAAAAAGGATCTGCCGCAAGATAGAGGCGATCATAAGAGAAGAGATGGATGCAATTGACGGTCAGGAGGTTCTCTTTCCCGTTGTCATGTCATCGGGAATATGGGAGGAGTCGGGCAGATATGACAGTATCGGCTCTGAGATGCTCAGATTCACCGACAGGAACGGCGCCAGGATGCTGCTTGGGATGACGCATGAGGAGGCTGCCGTGCATCTTGTGAGAGACTATGCGGGCAGCTATCAGAATTATCCCTTCATGATATACCAGATCCAGACCAAATTCAGGGACGAGGCAAGACCCCGTGCGGGACTCATCAGAGTGAGAGAGTTCACCATGAAGGACGCATATTCGTTCCACACCTCACAGGAGGATCTGGAGAGGTATTACAGGATAGTATATGACGCATACAACAGGATATTTGCAAGAGCCGGTGTTCCGCAGGTGATCACCGTTGCTTCTGATTCTGGAATGATGGGAGGAAGCGTAGCTCATGAATATATGCTCCTCACTCCGGTGGGAGAGGATTCTCTTGCCATCTGCGAGAATGAGGACTGTGATTACAGGGCAAATATGGAGGCTGCAGAGTCGATCACGGAGAATGAGAAATCAGGTGCGGATGAACCTCTCACTGAGGTGTATACGCCTGATATCCACACCATAGAGGATATATGTGAGTTCTTAAAGACCCCGCTGACCAGATCCTGCAAGGCGGTAGTCTATCAGAAAAATGCAGATGATGAATATGTGGTAATATTTATCAGAGGCGACCTTGATGTAAATGAGACAAAGCTCACCAATTATCTCGGTGAGGCAGTGCATCCGGCTCTGATAACACCGGAGAGCGGTCTGAATGCCGGATATATCGGACCGGTAGGTCTGAATGTGAGCGGAAAACCCGTCATTATCTATGACAGGTCTCTCATGGGAACAAACAATCTCTCGTGCGGAGCGAACAAGGACGAGTATCACTACACCGGACTTTGCATGGAAAGAGATGTGCCTGATGCCGAATATGTAGATATTGCCAAGATCACGGACGGTGGGATATGTCCGAAGTGCGGACAGAAAAAAATAAAAATCTCCCGCGGTATCGAGGTCGGAAATATTTTTCAGCTTGGCACCAAATATACGAGTTCAATGAACATGACATATCTCGATGAGAATGGAAAGACACAGACACCCATCATGGGCTGCTATGGCATAGGTGTGGGAAGACTTGCGGCATCCGTGTGTGAAGCTTATCACGATGAATACGGCCCGATATGGCCGATAACGATCGCACCGTGGCAGGTGCATCTGTGTGCGCTAAGAAGTGATGATGCGGCGACGAGAGAATATGCCGACAAGCTGTACGAGACACTTCAGGCTGACGGGGTCGAGGTAATATATGATGACAGGAAAGCAAGACCGGGAGTCATGTTCTCGGATGCTGATCTTCTCGGTGTCCCGATCAGGCTCATAGTGAGTCCGAGAAATATGGAAGAGTCGGTAGTCGAGCTTGTGACAAGAGATAAGAGCATTCCGGAGAAGGTCCCGCTTGATAACGTTGTGGACAGAGTCAGGGCTTTGATAAAGGAACTGACAGACAGGATCTACGCCGAGGCGTGACGTTCTATAAATGAGCTTTTTATCTGCCCTTCGGACTCCGTTTCCACCATTCAGGATACGCAGCGGTGCATGGCTCGAAAATACCTCGCCTACGCACCGGCGTATCCTGGAGGTCCTCAGGGCATGATAAAAAGCTCATTCTATATATGTGTCACGCCTCGGCGTAGCCGATCGCCTGACCCTGCAGGATCCTGGTCTCGAGCTCGTTTGACGAGTTTTGCAGCAGATCCTCTCTCGGGCGCACGGTACCCGGCTCGGTGATGACGATGATCGTGGAGCCGCCATACTCAAAGTAGCCTTTTTCTTCTCCTCTTACACAATAAGCGGAGTCCTTCAGGTTCACTATCTTGCCGACGAGCAGGGCGCCGACTTCCATCTGAAGGATATTTCCAAGATTCTCCGTATGTATCAGAGTGTACTCTCTGGTATTTTCTTTGTATATGGGCAGATAGTCATTTGCTATCGGCTGTACTGTGTGAAAGCTCCCGGAAATATGATAAGTCCTTGACTGCATGCCGGTCGCCGCGTAGATGTATCTGTGATAATCAGAGACAGTCAGTCTCAGCACATATATGTATCCGCCCTGATATCTGGCGGAGAGCTTTTTGGAATGAAGAAGGGCTCTTAGGGTGTATTCCGTGTGTTTGATGGAAAAATTGGAATTTTTTAAGATCGGATACACGCTGGCTCTGCAGTCGCAGGGCGAGACAAGAGCGTTCTCATCGGTATCTACGGGACGCTTTCCGTCAGCGACTTTTCTGGTGAAAAAATCATTGAAGGAGCTGTATTTTCTCTGCGGAAAGTCGCTCATATCGATGTCCGCATGTTTTATAAATCCCGGCACCAGCAGCTTTGAAGGTCTCGTTGACAAAAAAGCCCCGGACAGCTTTGATATGCCCGGCTGTACAAGAGGCTTCAAAAGCATCCTGCCAAATGTGGTCGTATAGAGAAATGTCAGTATCCTGTCCTGAGATGTTGTTTCTTCAACGATTTTATTGTTCAAATCTATATAGTTCATTACTGTCCTCTTTCAATCATTTCAACCCCGATATGTGTAGTGTCTGATTGCTTATTATGATATATTAATACAGTTGCTTAGGCTGTATAAAGCTGTCAGGTTTAGAATATGTGCAGCACCCTGAACATGACGAGCGTAACGAATACCATCATTACAGCGATCCCGCCGTTGCCGGGCTTTTTTATCCTGATGTCAAATATATAGAAAAATGCCGTGATCAGCATACTGATGGCAAGTATCAGTGAGAATATCTCATGAGTGACATAGGGGTAGAACAAAAATACTACCGGAAAGATAATGGTTATTGTGGTGATCGGCAGTCCCCTGAAGGTCTTGGGCTCGTCTGAGGGTGGCTCTTTTTTCTTGAGCTCCTCGAGAACATTGAAGTATGCGAGTCTGATGGCTCCGCAGATGACAAAAAGTATCTCGATCGCGATACCCCAGGGCTTTTGGAGTCCTAAGTTGTAGGCTATGACGGCCGGAGTCACTCCGAAGCAGACCATATCGCAGAGAGAGTCGATCTGTACGCCGAATATTATCATTTCCTCTGTCCTGTTCTTCATGGCTCTCGCGATCTTGCCGTCAAAGGTATCGCATGCGCCGGCTAACGCCAGACACAGGATAGAGTATTCAAAATATCCGTTGAATGAGAATACCATGCCAGATATGGCAAGTGCAACGCCCAAATAGGTTACGATAACTGAATAGTTGTAAACTCCAATCATGATCTGATCATTCCTCCTGAATTAGTTTTAAGATATATATTATTCGGAAATGGTTCCGGAAATTTTCTCACTCTCGGCATCCGTGGACACATCAGGAGCCGGGACAGTGATGTGCGTGATCACGGAAATAACGGCACTTACTATCACGAGCACATAGTAGCTGAAGCCCCTGCTCACCATCATTGACGCAACGGCAGCGGCAGAGGTCCCAAAGATCGGGGTGAAGATCAAAAGATACAGCCGCTCGCTGATACCCATGCCGCCCGGGAGAGGAAGCATATCTACGGAAATAGATACTATTGACTGCAGCAGGGTGATAGTGATCGCGTCATATTCCGAATTACCCATCGCAATATAGACGATGTATGTGATAAAGAAAAGAAAAAATCTCTGTGCAAAGGTGATCAGTGTCGTGTTAAATACTGCAAGCTTGTTGGCTTTTAGGTACTTTGACGCATGCTTGTATTTCTCCATGGAAGCGTCAAGACGTTCCTCGCGGTTATTTTTTTCCTTCATGATATGAAGCTTCTTTAACAGGGCATAGCCCTTGGTGATCCCAAATTTTGCGGTGCCTGGCATGAAGACCAGGATACTCATGAAGGCGACGCAAAATACGTTCAAGGCGATTCCGACATAGAGAAAGAAGACCACCTCGCCGTCAAGTGTAGCCAAAAGCCCCTGTCCGAATATCACAAGCCCGAGTCCGAGCGCGACCAGGACAAATTTGTACTCGATGGTCACGACCATCAGGATGATGGTGGCGGTAGGTATGTCGATATTCTGCCGCTTCATATAAAAAATCTGCATGGGCTGACCACCGGAAGCGGACGGGGTGATGCAGCAGTAAAAAAAGCCGACAAATGAGTATCTGATGCAGTTAAAAAGCGGCACTTTGATATTTACGGTGCCAAGCAGATACTTGATTATGACGGATTCACTGCAGACATATACAATGACAAGGACAAAGCATATCAGCAAAAAGATCGGGGAGATCTTTAAGATCAGATCAAAGATCTGAGTGATGTCCTGATCCTTGAATATGAGCCATATCGTGAGACCGAACAAAACAGCAAGGAATAAAAAATTCCAGATATTTTTGCTGATCTTTGACTTTTTTTTCTTAACTACGGTCTGTTCCAAGAATTATCCTCCCAAATCCTTATTTGAATTCGCATTTTGGAAATCTTTTTAATACTAATTTTTTGTACCAGTTAAATACTATGTCTTTGAGCCGGATATGTCCGGATATAAAGTAACATATCTCGGCAAGGGCGATCCCGGATATCATATCCACTATATAGTGCTGTTTGAGAACCTGTGTGGATATCATGATAAGAATTGCTGATATCAGGGAAAAAAGCTTGGCGAAAAGTGAAACATTCTTCGCGCTGCGTATGCCTATGAAGCACAGCCATGATACGAGACAGTGTATGGACGGGAAGAGATTGGCTGCCTCATCTATACTGTACAAAAATCTCGTGAGCTGGTCAC
>JAGBOK010000060.1 GCA_017633905.1 Eubacterium sp.
TCCAACCATTTTCATCGAGCCCATACAAAGCCGGTTCCAGTTCTTCATCGCCACACATGAACTTCACATCGCTAAAATCTATATAATCAGTAACATCCTCGGTCAGCGTTGTTTTGACAGATATCGGCTTGTCCGCCTTCCATTTCACCTCTCCTGCGGTGATCTTGGCGAATTTTGGAATATAACCACCATCTTTAATAATTACTGTATCACCTTTTCTTCTTGCATAAAGGTTGTACTTCACTGTAGGAGAAATAGTGTTCCCTTTATAGTCACTGCGCAATTCAAACACGTCGTATTCATCAAATATTATCTCCGTCCAGGCACCGGAGTTCCATATCTCGGACAGATCTGTAGAATCTTCAATATCAACAAGAGTTATTTCCCAACCGTCATAGTTTTTTTCATTATAATTATCTTCTTCTCCACCCGGATCAAAGACGAGTTTATTCTTATATCTGGAATATCCAAACAAATCAAAAAAGTCAAGCACCTTGACCGGTACGGATATGCTCTTTGTCCCTGCCTTGGCAGTCAGTGTAGTCTCACCTACACCTACTCCGGTCACGATCGCAGTTCTCGAATCCCCCTTCTTCACCTCAACTGTCGCTACCTTTGGATCAGAAACAGACCATGTAACCTTTGCAGTTGATGCTGCGGGCGTGATTTCTGCCGTTACGGAAAACTTCCCTGTTCTACATAAATAAATACAATCATCGAAAAGACTTTCGGAAAGACTTATGGAGGTTACACTTGTATTTGAACCACTGCCACTGCCACCGGAGCCACCTCCGCCGGTAGTGGGATCAGCTGTAGGTGCCGTACTTGCAGCGGGTGCGGGGGCAGTACCTGATGAAGGTGCCGCAGGCGATGCGCTCGCAGTAGGAGCAGGGTCCACCGGAGCTATGGTACCCGACTCAACAGAACCATCTGCCTTGGTTGTTTCTGTGCTGATAGCCTGACCTGACTGATTGTTTACGATAGAATCAGGCTTGGTACCCTCGCTTGTCTCAACCTTTACCGACGGAGTATTGACTGTGACGTTTGCTCCCTCGGCTGCATCCTTGATATCTACTGTTGTCGTGTTGCCTGAGGATCCTGATACACTTGCCGATCCGCTGCCCTCTATCTTTACGTTTGATACTGTCGAATCACCATCAGCTACTACAGCAACATCCGTGTTTCCTGCAGCTGTTGTTACCTGATCGACCTTTGCTTTACCCTCTGCCTTGACTTCAACCTTGGTCTGACCTTCTGTGACACCTGCTTCTCCTGATGCGGATTCCCTGACTTCGACCGTTCCAATAGAAGATTCCTCCCCGGCATTTACTCCAACGTCAGCTCCCTTGCCGGATACTTCAACAGTTCCGATCTGACTTTTTCCCTTTGCCTCGATACGAACCGATGCAGACGTCTCGATCGAGAACCTTGATACATTTGCACTTCCTTCTGCCACTATGTTTACGGATATCGAAGCTTCAACGATGATATTTCCGACATTTCCCGCAACAGCTACAGTACTCTGTTTCTGTGCGCTGCCCTTAAATATCAGCGATTTGATCTGCGCTATCTGATCGACAATGATGTTGACAGGAGTTTTAGAAGTGATCGCAATTTCGTTCTTTTTGCCCATCTCATGCCATGTATTCATCGCTATCGCCTGAATCTCTATCGATTTAAAGGTACCTTCATTTACGACAGATGCCTTTGGCGCATTGACAATGAGATCAGTTTTGTTATAGTTCCCCTTTGGAATATTGATCTTCGCTGCTTTCTTTCCAATGGTTATAAGCTTTGTTTTTTTGTCCTTCAGGGCTTTCTCGAGCTCTTTTTGTGAATTTATGATCACACCGCCATCAGCCTTGACAGTTACCTTTGTCTTGTAGGTAAAGGTCTTTGACACGCCGTTTTTTACCGCATTTACCGTGGTGTTGATCACGGTTTTTCCCTGTTTTTTACCCTTTATGGTAATAACATTTTTCTTCACCCTGACAGCGGCGATCTTTGGCTGGGCAGACTTAGCCTTTACCTTTTTGATGGAAAAAGCACCCGCCTTGATGGTGAGCTTCCCGCTGCCCTTCTCCACTACAGTGACAGAGCTTGCCATTGAGGGCTTTGCTGCCGCATCAGAGTCCGGAAAGGATCCAAGACCTGATACTGTCAGAACAGCCGACAAAAGGCAAGCCGAGGTTCTTTTTAGATTCTTTTTTATTTTTCCGCTCATATATAACCCTCCCTATCGATGGTTATGATAATAATATGAGGAACCGACTGCTCGCCGGTTCCATTCATAATTATTATATTGTTTATTTACAAAACGGCTGTCACAGGCTCACTTTGTCAAGATGCCAGATATCGCTTACATACTCCTCGATCGTGCGGTCCGATGAGAACTTGCCGACATTGGCGACCTGAGTCATTGCCATCTTCGCCCAGCGCTCCTCATCGCGGTATGCCTTCTCGACCTCTTTTTGCGCATCCTCATAGGCTCTGAAATCTTTGAGGATGAAGTACTGGTCAGCCGGAGTACCGCCCTGTTTTTCAAGAAGTGAATTGTACAGATCTCTGAACAGATCCGGATCCTGACGTGAATATGTACCGTCGATCAGCTGGGTGAGCACTGCTCTGACATCCGTATCCATATTGTAGATATCCCTCGGATTGTACTGATGGTTGTGCTCGAAGTCGATGACCTCCTGTGAGGTGAGACCGAATATAAATGCGTTCTCCTCACCGACCTCCTCAACTATCTCGACATTGGCTCCGTCCATGGTTCCGAGTGTCGGAGCACCGTTAAGCATAAACTTCATATTGCCGGTTCCCGATGCCTCCTTGGATGCGGTCGAGATCTGCTCCGATACGTCAGCGGCAGCAAATATAAGCTCGGCATTTGACACTCTGTAATTCTCGATAAATACGACCTTAATCTTGCCCTCGATCGCGGGATCATTGTTTATGACCTCTCCGACAGAAGTGATAAGCTTTATGATAGCCTTGGCTCTTTTGTAGCCTGCCGATGCCTTGGCACCGAATATAAATGTCCTTGGATAGAAATCCATGGCAGGATTTTTCTTCAGCTCATTGTAAATATGCATGATGTGCAGGATGTTGAGGAGCTGTCTCTTGTACTCGTGAAGACGCTTGACCTGTACGTCAAATATTGATCTCGGATCAACCTCAATGCCGTTGTGAAGCTTGATATACTCGGCAAGCCTGACCTTGTTCTGGTACTTGATATTCATAAATTCCTGCTGGCATTTTTTGTCGTCTATATAGACTGAAAGCTTTTTCATATGGGACAGATCCGTGATCCACTCATCACCGATCTTGTCTGTCACCCACTCAGCAAGCTTCGGATTGCCGTGGAGAAGAAATCTTCTCTGGGTGATCCCGTTTGTCTTGTTGTTGAACTTCTCGGGCATCATTTGGTAGAAGTCCTTCAGCTCCTGATTCTTTAATATCTCTGTGTGAAGCCTTGCAACACCGTTTACGGAGAAGCCCGCAACTATGGCAAGATGAGCCATCTTGACCTGACCGTCATAGACGATAGCCATTTTTCTGACCTTCTCCATGTCGCCCGGATATTTCGCCTGGATCTTTAATATAAATCTTCTGTTGATCTCCTCTGTGATCTGATATATACGCGGCAGGAGTCTGGAGAAAAGCTCCAACGGCCATTTTTCCAGAGCCTCTGACATTATGGTGTGGTTGGTATATGCGCAGGTCTTGGATGTTACCTCCCATGCATCATCCCACTCGAGATTGTATTCATCAAGAAGTATTCTCATCAGCTCCGGCACGGTAACTGTCGGATGCGTATCATTTAGCTGGAAGCATACCTTCTCATGGAGCTTTCTGATATCGTCGTGCTTCTCCATGTATTTTGCGACCGCCCTCTGGACACTCGCCGATACAAAGAAATACTGCTGTTTGAGTCTGAGCTCCTTGCCGGCATAGTGATTGTCATTCGGATAGAGAACCTCGCAGATAGTACGGGCGAGGTTTTGCTGCTCTACAGCCCTCTGATAATCGCCCTTGTCAAAGTGTTCGAGGTCAAACGTATCTATAGCCTCGGCATCCCATATCCTGAGTGTGTTTACTATGTGGTTGCCATAGCCCACGATGGGAAGGTCATAGGGAACAGCCATAACAGACTGATAATCCTCCTGTACGAACTTGTCCCTTCCGGTCTTCTCATCTTTTCTCACTGCAACGTATCCGCCAAATCGAACCTCCACGGAATACTCAGGTCTTTTGATCTCAAATGGATTTCCGTCCTTTAGCCAGTCATCCGGAGTCTCTATCTGGAAGCCGTCCCTGATCTCCTGCTTGAACATTCCGTATTTGTAGCGAATGCCGCAGCCGTATGCAGGATATCCGAGTGTTGACAGGGAATCCAAAAAGCATGCAGCCAGACGGCCGAGACCGCCGTTTCCGAGTGCCGCATCCGGCTCCTGATCTTCAAGGACGTTCAGATCGAAGCCCATCTCATCAAGAGCCTCCTTGACTACCTTGTCTTCTCTTAAGTTGATGATGATGTTTCCGAGGGCTCTTCCCATGAGAAATTCCATGGACAGATAATATACTGTCTTAACATCATCCTTGTCGTATTTTTTGTGCGTTGCCATCCAGTCATCGACAACTATGTCCTTCATTGCAAAGGCAACAGCCTGAAACATCTGTGCCTGCGAAGCCTCCTCAGGTGTCCTCCTGAAAAGAACCTTCATATAGTCCTCGATATCATGCTTGAATTCCGCCTTTTTTTCCTCGTCAGTCATTACTGAAAACTTCTCCGGCATTAGTTGATCTCCTTTCGTCTGATGCAGGTTGTCAATTGATAAAATAAGGATATTGTATCCTTGATCAGTGTAGCACTAGCTATCACATCTCATGGTTCCAAGTGTTACACTCTCACCATTTATCTTCCATTCCTTGGATGTGCCGCCTGCCTCATAGATGATTTTTTCCGCAAGCACATCCTTTGCGATGGATGCTTCATTTTTCTTGAAAATATCCCGTATCCTGTCGTTCTCACCGACATATACACAGATGTGATCCATCACATCGTAGTCAGCTTCTTTTCTCATGGTCTGAAGCTTGGATATAAGCTCTCTGACGAAGCCTTCCTCTATCAGCTCATCCGTCATCGTCGTGTCGATGACAACAGTGATGCCTCTGTCTGACTCAGAGACAAATGCATCCATCTGCTTTGCCTCTATCACAAGATCCTCTCTGTCAATAATCTCATCAAGACCGTTGAGCGATATCGTGACTGAGCCCTTTTCTTCTATCTCAGCCATAGCCTGATTGCCGTCAAGCCCTGCGAGTATATCCTTTACCTTGTTGATATCACCGCCAAATCTCTTGCCGAGATTTTTAAAATTCGGCTTGATGGAGTAGTCCGTAAATTCAGACACATCATCTGTCATGATAACTTTTTTTACATTCAGCTCATCTGCGATTATTTCGGTATAAAAATCAGAGAGCTCCCTGTCTGCCTTGATAAATATCTGACCAACCGGCTGTCTGTTCTTGATGGCGGCAGTATTTCTCGCAGCTCTTCCGAGCACGACTATACTGAGCAGCTCATCCATCTGAGCCTCCAGAGTCTCATCAATCATCTGCTCTTTTACTTCAGGAAAGTCACAAAGATGTATGGACTCCGGCGCTTCGCTATCTACGCTCCTTACGAGATTTTGATAATGCTCTCCGTCATAAACGGGATCATCGGAGCCGCTGCCTTTGATATGGTAACAAGGGCAGTATAAAGCGTCATATACGCATTTATCTTGTCCTGTTCCATGCCTGATGCCCAAAAGCGGTCACGACATCTTCTCACATACCAGTTGCTCATCTCCTCGACAAACTCCTGCAGAGCCTTGGCAGTCTCGGGGATACGGTAGTTCATGAGGTTGTCATCGACTTCCTTTACCGTGGAATTGAGCTTTGATAAGAGCCATTTGTCCATAACAGCGAGCTTGTCGTATTCAAGCTCGTATTTAGATGCGTCAAAGTCATCTATATTGGCATAGAGCACGAAGAACGCATAGGTATTCCAGAGCGTCCCCATGAATTTTCTCTGTCCCTCCGTGACGGCTTTGTCATGGAAGCGGTTGGGCAGCCACGGGGCGGAGTTGATATAGAAATACCACCTTATCGCATCTGCTCCAAAGGTCTGAAGCGCCTCCATGGGGTCAACGGCATTGCCCTTGCTTTTGCTCATCTTCTGTCCGTTCTCATCCTGTACATGGCCAAGAACTATGACATTCTCATACGGAGCCTTGTTAAAGAGCAGTGTAGACTCGGCAAGCAGGGAATAAAACCAGCCTCTTGTCTGGTCAACAGCCTCCGATATAAACTGTGCCGGAAACTGCGCGTCAAAAAGCTCTTTGTTCTCAAAGGGATAGTGATGCTCTGCAAACGGCATCGCGCCGGAATCAAACCAGCAGTCTATGACCTCCGGTACCCTCTTCATGATACCGCCGCACTTCGGACACTTGCATGTGATCTCGTCGATATACGGACGGTGAAGCTCTACGTCCTTTGCCCTCTCATCACCGGATGCCTCATAGAGCTCTGCTCTTGATCCGATAGCAGTCTGCTCCCCGCAATCCTCACATTCCCAAACATTAAGCGGCGTGCCCCAGTAGCGGTTTCTCGATACTGCCCAGTCCTGGATGTTTTCAAGCCAGTCGCCGAATCTTCCTGTCCCGATCGATTCGGGGATCCAGTTGATGGTATTGTTGTTGGCGATGAGATCGTCTTTTACCTTGGTCATCTCTATGTACCAGGACTCTCTCGCATAGTAAATAAGCGGAGTATCGCATCTCCAGCAAAACGGATAATCATGCTCGAACTTCGGTGCCGCAAACAAGAGTCCTGCCGCGTCAAGATCTTTAAGGATCGTCATATCGGCATCCTTGACAAAGGTTCCGGCATATGGTGTTTCCCCGGTGAGATTTCCTTTCTCATCGACAAGCTGAACAAACGGAAGGTCATATTTTCTTCCAACCTTGGCATCGTCCTCACCAAAGGCGGGAGCGATATGAACTATACCGGTACCGTCTGTCATGGTTACATAACTGTCACAGGTGATATAATGCGCTTTTTTATTCTGCTTCTCACATATAGGACGGACAAAATCGAACAGGGGCTCATATTCTTTTCTCTCCAGATCAGTTCCCTTATAAGTCTCTAACACCTCATAGGTCTTGCCATCCAAAGTCTCGAACTTCTCGGACAGAGAGGATAAAACCGTATCCAAGAGCGCCTCAGCCATATAGTATGTATATCCGTCTATAGCCTTTACCCTGCAGTAGGATTCATCAGGATTGACACAGAGCGCGACGTTGCTCGGCAGTGTCCAGGGTGTCGTTGTCCATGCGAGAAAATACGCATCCTCACCCACTACCTTGAACCTGACTATGGCGGAGCGTTCCTTGACGGATTTGTAGCCCTGCGCCACCTCGTGTGATGAAAGCGGAGTGCCGCATCTCGGACAATACGGAACTATCTTGAAGCCCTTGTAGAGAAGTCCTTTGTCCCAGATCTCCTTCAGCGCCCACCATTCGGACTCTATAAAATCATCATGATATGTGACATAGGGATCCTCCATATCAGCCCAAAAGCCGACTGCATCAGAGAATTCCTCCCACATACCCTTGTATTTCCATACAGATTCCTTGCACTTGCCTATAAACGGATCAAGCCCGTATTCCTCGATCTGCTCCTTGCCATCGAGTCCGAGAGCCTTCTCCACCTCGAGCTCAACAGGCAGACCGTGAGTATCCCATCCTGCCTTTCTTGGTACCTGGTAGCCCTTCATCGTGCGGTATCTCGGTATCATATCCTTGATGACGCGCGTCAGCACATGCCCTATGTGGGGCTTTCCGTTGGCTGTCGGCGGTCCGTCATAAAACATATAAGTCGGCGCGCCTTCTCTGAGTGCGATACTTTTTTTAAAAATGTCATTCTCGCGCCAGAATTTACCCACCTCTTTTTCTCTCTCGACGAAGTTCATATCCGTCGTGACTTTCTTGTACATCAATGCGTCCTCCTGTAAGTAATATCTATATTCTATGTGATAAA
>JAGBOK010000061.1 GCA_017633905.1 Eubacterium sp.
CTGATATACCTGATCTGTTGTCTACAGCCGAAAGTCTGCTGCCATACCACAGTCTCAGGTTGTCCCTCGCGCTCAGCTCCTCTATCAGAGGATCGGTCTGGGGAACATACGCAATGACATCCGGAGTGCTTAAACGCGTATCTCCATGCTTTGTTCCGAGCACCGTCCCATCATACAATACCTGTCCGCTGTCTGCTCTGATGCATCCAGAGATGATGTTTAGCAGAGTTGACTTGCCTGATCCGTTAGCTCCGATGATCCCGATGCACTCGCCGCTTTTTGCCTCAAACGAAACACCGTCAAGTATATGGCTTTTTTTAATACCGGATACAGTCAAAGTATGCATAATTTCTCCGAATCCTTATGAGTTGCCAATAGATATCGTTTCTCCCGTGAACATATTTTTTATAAAGCTAAAATCTATCCCGGTCGATGAATTCACTCTCGCTATCCACTCATCAAGCTTAAGTGAAGCCTTGAATTCATTCATATCAGAGGGAACTGACGCATCATATACCTTCTCACCGACCGGTTCCGTCCCGGACGGATACGATGAGACCTTTGCCGACATCGTATAGGTAAATACATGCATGCCCGAGAACGAAAGTCCTACTTTCATCTCTGATGATTTGAGATCGGAGTCCATATCAATACTGATCTGAGCGCCTCCGATCAGCCCGCTTGCCGATGCCAAGTTGTAGATAATGGTCCCGTTTATTCTTCCCTTCATCAGCTCGCCTATGTCAAAATCCTCGACTCTTACATCCGAGCCGGCTCCGAATACCGTACCGAAGCCGGATGTCGGTCGTGCTACGGGAGAAAATGTACCGGTCAGCTTGTCCCCTTTTGCCTCACCAAAGCCCTTCCAGTACTGCTTCATGGAATTCTCATCGCCTCCATCCATGATAGTGAAGCCAAATTTTCCTCCGCTCACAGGCAGCGCGATAAGAAAACAGCCTTTATTTGCAACCATCAACTGCAAGCCCTTGACTCTTCCCTTGTTATCGACATACAGTTTTATGCTTAACGCCGTAGCTGATCCTATGCTCTGTTTGATCTTCTCGGCTTTTTCTGCAAGGGAATCACACATTGACTGATATCCTGCCCCTGCCTGATCTCCATCTACAAAAAATGAATCAAATGCGTACCCGTTTTCTCCAAATACGGCAGTAAATAAAGTCTTTAATTCCTCGTCATTTCTCGCCGTATCCGACCATGCTTTTAATATATTATAAACTTCATCACCGCTAAACGATGCCAAAAGTGACGTGCAGTCCTCCGATACGCCCTCGGCGCTCAATGCCTCAGATGTCTTGTCAACGTGTTTCATATTGTCATATACGATATTGAGATATCTGTTTAGAACGCTCCTTACAAGCTGTGCATCCGGCAGATCTTTAAGACTGCTTATCTTCTGAAAAGCAGTGATGGCTCTCTGGTCTAATTTTATCTTTAAAAAGCCGTTCATAAAATCAGGAATATTAAAATACTGGGCAGCTTCCGCGGTATTTAAATTCCACCTTACATTTGCAAAGCTCTCATCGTTGACCTTTACCTCTCCGTTAAATCCCATCTCGGTACCTGCCCTGGCGCCAAGATCCCCGCTGAACTGTATGGATTTAAGATTTGAAAGGCTTGTTCCCGCCTCTCTGCCTGCTATGGCAAGAAATGACTGTGCCATGCTGCCAAGTTCGATCCTTGAATCAATAAAAACACCCGTTCCGTCACCGTCGGCTACGCCTTTATATGAATCATAGGCAGATAAAAGGTTGTCGCTCATGCCGTCGATGGCATCGTTTTGAACGATCCTGAAGTAATCCTCGGGACTTTTTAATGAATTAAAAAAGTTTCTGATCTGGGCACCCGCAACCACAAAGGTAAGCGCTACGGCAATACAGGCTGCTCCTATACCGCACCCGGCAATGATACCTCTTTTGGCTCTGCGGGAGAGCTTTTTCTTTGGTCTCTCCGGCGGTATCGGAGAAAACTCTTCAAAATACATATTGTTATCAGCAGGCTCGAGTGTTACATATTGCTCCTGCGGTGCCGCATCAGAGTACATCTGATCATTTACTGCGCCCCGGCTACCCTGCTCATCCTGCGGTGCCTGCCATGAGTCACCGGCTGCATAAGACTGCGGCTGTGGCTCTATGTTGGCTTCTGTTGTGTTCAATGTGACCGGGCTTCCGCACTTGTTACAAAACATAAATCCGTCTTCAACTTCGCTTCCGCAATTGCTGCAATACATAAGCATTTCCTCCTATCCCTCATTTAGTGTGGAGTGTAGCATTTTCCATTAGACTACACCTGAACACCGGCTTTCCTCACTGCAACTTCACCGTTCTCCATAACAACATCCACGGCTCCCGCTCTTGATATCGTCCCCTCGATCATTGCCTCTGCAAGTTTGTCTTCGACCTCTGAGACAAGAGCGCGTCTGATCGGTCTTGCGCCGTAATCCTTGTCAAAGCCTTTCTTTGCCACATGGTCTATGACCTCATCACTGATATGAAGCGTGATATCGGTCTGCTCGAGCAGTCTTTTTTCAAGAGCTTTGGTAAGTATCTTCGTAATATCATGTATGTTTTCTTCGCTGAGAGCGTGGAATACTATCATCTCATCAATACGGTTGATGAACTCGGGCTTAAAAATATGGCGAACCTCCTCCATCACTCCGTCACGCATTTTTTTGTAGTCCTCATCGGCTGAGGTCTTGGCTCCAAATCCCAGACTCTTTGGTGATATGATGCGGTTCGCTCCCGCATTGGATGTCATTATAATTATCGTATTTTTGAAGTCTGCTCTCCTGCCGTGAGAGTCGGTGATATGACCGTCCTCTAATACCTGAAGAAGCATATTGAATACATCGGGGTGCGCTTTTTCTATCTCATCAAACAGTATTACCGAGTATGGTTTTTTTCTCACCTTGTCACTGAGCTGACCACCCTCATCGTATCCGACATATCCCGGCGGAGATCCTATCATCTTGGATACACTTGCCTTCTCCATATATTCCGACATATCGATGCGGATCATATCCTTTTCCGAGCCAAACACTGCCTCTGCGAGAGTCTTGGTCAGCTCGGTCTTGCCGACTCCTGTCGGTCCCAGGAATAAAAATGAACCGATAGGTCTGTTCGGATCCTTCATGCCGACACGACCTCTGCGGATAGCCCTTGCCACTGCCTTTACCGCATCATCCTGACCTACTACTCTCTCATGCAGGATCTCTTCAAGCCTTTTCAGCCTGTCCATCTCCTCCTCTTCAAGCTGCTTTACGGGGATATGGGTGCGTCTGGATACGACCTCCGCAATATCCTCCTCTGTTACTATGCGCTCGGATTTTCTCGCTTTTTTCTTTAGCCTCTTGCGCTCCTTTTCGAGCTTCTCGTCATTTTCTTTTTCCTTTTGTCCTATCTCTATCGCAGCCTCTATGTCTCCGTCGATCAGAGCCTGCTCTCTCTCGGAATAATAAAGCGCTTCTTTTTCTTCTAAAGCCTTGAGCTCATCACTTTTTCTTATGATGGTTTTCAGACGGAATCTCGCCGCTGCCTCATCCAAAAGATCTATTGCCTTGTCCGGCTGGAAACGATCCGTAATATACCTTGCAGACAGACGCACACAGGCATCGATCGCCTCATCAGAGATAGTCACCTCATGATAGTCCTCGTATTTGTCCCTGATGCCTTTTAATATTTCTATTGTCTGCGACGGCGAGGGCTCCTCTATCATCACAGGCTGGAAACGGCGTTCGAGCGCGGCGTCTTTTTCTATATGCTTGCGGTATTCATCCGTGGTAGTGGCTCCTATGACCTGAAGCTCACCCCTTGACAGTACCGGCTTTAATATATTGGCAGCATCAAGTGAACCCTCAGCACCTCCGGCTCCTATCACGGTATGGAGCTCATCGATAAAAAGAAGGACGTTTCCTGCCTCTATGGTCTCATTGATCGCCCTTTTGATACGCTCCTCGAACTCTCCCCTGTATTTGGTGCCTGCGACCATACCCGAGAGATCAAGAGTGATCACCCTCTTTCCGATCAGGCTCTCGGGAACCTCCTCACCCACTATGCGCAGGGCAAGTCCCTCGGCTATAGCTGTCTTGCCGACACCCGGATCTCCTATCAGACAGGGATTGTTCTTGGTTCGTCTGGACAGTATCTCGATCACGCTTTCAAGCTCATCATCACGGCCTATCACGGGATCTATGCGCCCCTCCCTGGCAAGCGCGTTCAGATCTCTCGAAAACTGGTCAAGCACCGGTGTTGTCTGACCTTTTCTCCTGGCAGCCGTCCTAGTCATAAGCAGGTCGTTTTTCGCCTTGGTCGGATCGGCTCCGATAGTCGTTGCGATATCCATATATATTTTCTGGATATTTGCTCCGGAATTTAGCAGGATCTTGTATGCGACGGTCGACATGTCCCTGATGATAGCGATCAGAAGATGCTCTGTCCCAACCATCTGCGCACCGTATTTCTCTGCTTCCCTGCCCGCTGACAGGATCACCTCCTCGAGCCTTGGAGATAAGGATGATTCACCCAGCTCCAAAAGTGCAGTATCGGCTCTGCCCACATAGCTTTCTATTTCAAATTGTATATCCTCTTTGAGAAGCTTGTTCTCTTTGAGAATGGTCTGTGCCACTCCCGATGCGGCACACAGTCCGTACAGAAGATGCTCAGTACCTATCACCGGATTCCCTATCTTTGCTGCGAACTTTGCCGCCTTCATAAGAGCTTTCTCTGCTTCCGGCGTCATTTTTTGTTTCACTTATCTTTTTCCTCTCTTCTTCATAATAGCTTTGCAATTCCCTGCGTTTGCGAACGAGAGCAAGTATCAGGGATATTGAAATGATCACAAGCACGATTATGATCATATATAATACGATACTGTAACCTTTATTTTCTTCTTTGTCAAGTGGGATGTCCGCAGGGAGTGCCGCAGCAGGACCGGACGAGACATTCTCATCATCTGACCCGCCGCCTGCCGTATGCCTGAGCACGAAAAACACATAGGTTCTTTTTTCTCCGTTCTCCGCCGTTACGATAAGCCTTACCTTGTTGTCACCGAATTTCAGGTTTTTGTTTCCCTTTATCTTTGCGGTCGCATTCTTGCCTGCGAGCTTATAATCTATAAAAAAAGTGTCCGTATCGTGATCTACCTCGGCATCATAGGTCAGCACCTCCGGATCAAAATCCGGATGCAGGATAACAGCATTGGTTATTATTTCCTTTACCTTGTTGTTTCCGCTCAGTTTGGAGACATCCCCGACGGGTGATGGCGAGACCTCAGGTGTATCCTTTTCTTTTGGCTCCTGTGGTTTGTCCTGCCCATCAGATGCTGCCGCGTCGGGTGACTCTCCGTCAACGCTCACACTGAGCTCAACTCTTTCAGAGCTGACTGACAGGGGGTTCCCCTCGCCGTCCGTCACATGTGCGCCGTCTCTGATGAATACAGTTGCTTCCCCGAGCTCCTTTGCAATAAACTGCAAAGAAAACGTCCGCCTCACCGGCGCATCTTCATTATCAAGAGATGTGATATGGACTCCGCCTGTTTCCTTTGCCGCTTTTGCTCCACCGTCCACAAACTCCAATACCGATGTATTGTAATCAACATAAAAATCCGCCTCAGACACTCCTGCTGCCGAGCTGACACGGCACACAACAGTGAATGCATCTCCTGCCCTTATCACGTTGTCAGATACGGACAGAGATATCATACCGGCTGCCGGGCTTGTTTCCGCGGCGGCACTGCATACACTTCCGGTCAGGGAAGCTATCATAAATATCAGTATGATGATCCTTTTTTTCATCAAAGCCTCCACAGAGTATCCGCTGCATCGCTTGGCATCCGCCATGTTCCTCCTGCCGAAAGAGCTACCGTGCCTGTCATGGGACCATCAGGCATACATGATCTTTTGTACTGCTGGGAGAAAAATCTCTTCATAAAAATATCGAGCCATTTTCTGATGAGCGCTTCATCATATTCATCTCCAAATGCATAGAGCGCAAGTCTGAGGAGCTTCCCAGCCCCGGCACCCGTCCTCATCATATGATACAGGAAAAAATCATGCAACTCATAAGGACCCACTATATCCTCCGTGCGCTGTGATATTTCTCCATCCTCGGGCGGCAAAAGCTCAGGACTTACGGGGGTGTCAAGTATGTCCGTCAGGACATCCCGGACAGTTCCGTCATAGCGGTCCGCATAGAACTGAACCAAAGCTCTTACCAGAGTTTTGGGTACAGAGGCATTCACCCCGTACATGGAAAGCTGGTCTCCCCCGAAGGTACACCAACCCAGAGCAAGCTCTGAGAGATCGCCTGTTCCTATGACCAGACCCGATACCATGTTTGCAATATCCATAAGTACCTGGGTACGCTCCCTTGCCTGTGCGTTTTCAAAGGTCACATCGTGATCAGATTCCGCCTGACCTATGTCGGCAAAGTGCGACAGCACACTTTTCTTTATATCTATCTCCCTAAGATCAGTCCCAAGAGCATTTGCCAGTCTCACAGCATTGTCATGTGTTCTGTCCGTGGTGCCAAAGCACGGCATCGTAATGGTATGTATTCCCTTTTTATCAAGTCCCAGACGCTCAAATGCATCCACGCAGACAAGCAGCGCGAGCGTGGAGTCAAGTCCTCCTGACAGACCTACCACAACATCTTCACAGCCTATATGCTTCATCCTGCCGGCGAGAGCCGCTGCCTGAATGTGTGTGATCTCATCCGCGCGTTCTGCTCTCTCTGTCTGATCCTTCGGGACAAAGGGGAACCTGTTGTACGCTCTTGTCAGTATTGTCTCTGTAGGAGCCCCTATGTCAAATACTATTTTTCTGTATCCCATCTTCTCGGGAGCTGATGTACTCTTGAACGTGGTCAGGCGGCGGCGCATGGTCTTCAGCCTGTACAGATCGGTTTCCGTCATCACGGCATATCCGTCGGAAAACGGCTTTTTCTCTGCCAGAAGCCTGCCGTTCTCGGCGATCATGTCATGTCCGGCAAATACCATCCCCGTAGTGGACTCGCCCTCTCCTGCGCCCGCATAAATATAACAGCATACAAGTCTCGCGGACTGACCGTTTACAAGACTTCTGCAGTATTCTGCCTTGCCTACTATCTCACTCGCGGCGGAGAGATTGGCTATGATGTATGCTCCCGCGCCTACATGCGACACCGACGGAGGATCAGACATCCACAGGTCGTCACATATCTCAACGGAAAAAGAAAACTCAGGTATCCATGTATCCTGAAACAGAAGTGCCGTGCCAAAGGGCGCACTGTCATCACCGAGCCTGATCTCACCCATATCAGGCTCTCCCTCCGCAAAATATCTTGGTTCGAGATGCTCATTGTGTCCCGGAATAGATGTCTTGGGAACAACGCCCAATACTCTCCCCCCGCTGACGACTACGGCGGCATTGTAGATACGGCCGCCATGCTCGATAGGCATGCCGAGTATGGACACGATATCAAGCTCCGCGGTCTTGTACAGATAATCATACAGAGCGTCCTTTGCGCCTGCAAGCAGGGTGTCGGTCAGAAAAAGATCCCCACATGTATAGCCCGTCACGGACAACTCCGGAAATACGAGGAGCTTTACTCCGACAGCAGCCATTTCCTCAGCCTTGATTATCATATCTTTTATATTTGCCGCAGGGTCTGCCACGACCACATTCGGTGTGAGCGCCGCAACCTTTACAAATCCGTCTCTCATAGAATATCTCCTCCACATCAAAGAAAGGACAATGGAATCTCCACTGCCCTTACAAATTATCAATATGTACAGCTCACGGGCTATACCTATCCCGAAATGCCGGCTTCTGTTTTTTGACTCCTAGCAGAGGCTAGGTGGGCAACCGCATGCAGTCTTCTGCCTTCCGTTGCTATGTTGCCATAAGTACATACATGCATATAGCGCATATGCAGTGACGGCCCGACATAGGGCTGCAGATGTAGGAATCCCTTTTAAAGTGTTGTAGGTTCAAAAATACAGAAGTTGTCGTACACTTCAGGAAACAATTTCTTGGTTATCTGTCGGTTACTATTATACTACATCTCTGATTCTAAATCAAGTACATTTTCAGAAGTTTCCGGAAAAATAATAGTAAATGTCGTTCCATCCTCGGCATCACTTGTGACCGATATGGAACCGGAATGCCTCTCAACAATATTTCTCGCCACGACAAGACCAAGTCCCGAGCCCTCTCTGGCGCCATGCGTGGAGGCTCTGTAGAACTTGTCAAATACCTGATCCCACTCATCCTCCGGTATCACTATTCCGTGGTCATTCACCGTTGAAATGATCTCTCCGTCCGACTTGGTAATATGTACCCTGATCGAAGTGTTCTGATCACAGTACTTGATCGCGTTCTGCATGAGCACCACGAACACCTGTCTGATGCGGTCATAATCACCGTCTATCAGTGACATCTCATCATCGTATGTCACCTCGCCATGAAGCCCTTTTTCTTTCATGAGTATGCGCAGTCCCCTCATCGCATCCTGCGCCACCGCTATCAGATTGATGACCTCGGTGTCAAGCTCAAAGTCAGGGTTCTGCATGCGCGACATGATAAGCAGATCAGAAACCAGTCTCTCCATGGTCTGACATTCATCCTGTATCCTGCGAAGATACTCCGCCTGCTTCCCCGGATCGTCTATATACCCCTCAGCGAGGGCATCCGCATATCCTTTTGTCACAGTGATGGGAGTTCTCAGCTCATGAGACACGTTGGAGAAAAAATCCCTCCTCGACTGCTCTACACCGGCTCTGTACTCCTCCGCCTCGGCAAGCTGCTCGGCAAGCTCATCCATCGTATCCGCAAGAGAACCGAGCTCATCACGCCTGACGATCCCCGTCGTACCCATATAATCCCCGGCTGCAATCTCTCCGGCAAACTCATCTATCCTAAGTATGGGACGCACAAGCTGCCTCGAAAATATCAGTGACAGAAAGATCGCAAGCACTGCACTCAGCCCCACACATAGCAGCATATATTTCTGATACTGTGTGACTGTGTTGGAGAGCATTGACATGGGTCCTGACACCATGACCGCTCCTATTATTTCCTTGTTGTTGTCAAATATGGGAGTTGCCACATGCATCATATCCGTGTCATAGATATTGTCATGAGAGGTATAGCTCTTTATCTTGCCCTTGAATGCCTTGGACAAAATAAACTCCATCCTGTCGGGCATATCAAGCTGCTCCGGCACCACATTGGTAAACTGTTCCCCCAACGGCTGTGCAGCCGCCGGATTGGAGAAGATCCAGATATCCGATCTCCTGGAGCTTCCGAAATCCTCGACCGCCGCAAGATAATTGGAAAATGTCACCCTGTCATCTGTCTGGGCGAACTTTCCGACCCTGTCAGCCACGGTCTTTGCAAGATCGTTGAGCTGTGTCCTGTAGGTGCCCACTATATTGCTCTGGTTGAACTGCGTGAACAAAAGCCCGATGAGAAGAGTAAATGCCACTATCACCACGCCGAAGTAGACAACCACTCTCAAAAAAATGTGTTTCATTTTAATTACCCTGAGAAGGCTACCTCCTATACATTGATCTCAAACTTGTAACCGAGTCCCCATATCGTCTTGATCTCCCAGTCAGGATGCTCTACCGTATCAAGCTTCGCCCTCAGTCGTTTGATGTGTGAATCAACAGTGCGGCTGTCTCCGAAATAGTCCTGTCCCCACAGGCTGTCAAGGAGATTGTCTCTGGTAAATACCTTGCTGGGATTGCCCGCAAGTATCCACATGGTCTCGACCTCTTTTTTTGTCATCGGAAGCTTTTTGGATCCTACATAAATCGTGTACGCCTCAATATTGATCGTGAGATCACCGATATTAAGTACCTTTTTATCCTCTGTCACATCCGTTCTTCCGATACGTCTGAGGACTGCCCTCACCCTTGCCATGACTTCATTGCCGCTAAACGGCTTTACTATATAGTCGTCCGCTCCGATATCAAGTCCCATCACACGCTCATAATCCTCGCCCTTGGCAGTGACCAGGATGATGGGAACATCCGAATCCTCCCTGATCTTTTGACACACCTTGTAACCATCCATACCGGGCATCATGACATCCAAAAGTATAACGGAAGGATCGGTCTTTTTGAAAAGCTCCAGCGCCTCAAAGCCATCCTTTGCCACAACCGGCTCAAAGCCCTCCTTTGCAACATAAGTCCCCAAAACCTCGCGGATATCCTCGTTGTCATCCACGATCAAAATACGCTGCATAATCCACCTCCTCATAAAAATAAAATATAAATGACACACATCTGTGACATTTTTATCACACGAAAACTGTATTGTATATATTGTAAATGGTTTTTGTATCAATGTCAACGACTAAATGACACATTTCTGACTAACCGATATGTTACTTTTACACTACTTCTCTATGGAGGGGCAGTTCAGGAGGATTTCACATGCGTAGGAAAGCACTTCGCTCATTTATAGCGCTGTTTATGATGATCTGTGTGACACTTTCATTCTCACAGACCATCTTTGCTGCGCCCGCTCCCAGACTCAACCTCAAAAAGCTTGATCTGACCAAGGGTACCACCTTTACCCTGCGTGTATACAATCTTGATGAGGATGAGACGGCTGCTTTTAAGTCTACCAATACCGATGTTGTTGCCATTGACAGCGTCGGGGAGGACAAAAAGTCAGCGGTCATTTTCGGCAAAACCGTCGGCTCAGCCACCATAAAGGTCACCATCAAAAAAGCAGGCGGGACAAATACCACAACACTCAAATGCAAGATAAAGGTTGCTCCCATCCCCGTGAGCATCAAATTCTCAGAGGGTTCTATCACTCTTTTAGAGGGCAAGCAGGCATGGCTCGATGCCATCATCAAGCCGTATTCCGCTACGGAGACTCCGGTCTTTGAAAGCAGCGATGAGAACGTCTGTGTAGTAAATGTCAGGGGACTTGTGACGGCTATCTCGCCCGGCAAGGCAACCGTTACCGCAACTCTTTTGTCTACCGGAAAGACCGCCAAGTGTGTGGTCATAGTCAAAGAGGATACGAGCGAGAATTAAGGATACACGCTTCTGTTATAAAAAGAGCTAAAAGACCTGTTGGCTTTAAGTCAGCAGGTCTTTTTTTGTGGGAAGTGATAATCCGATGAGCTTAAGTTTCCCGACGGTCTGACCTTGGTGTGCCCGCAAAAGTGACAGCCGTTAAAAGAGAGAATTTTTTATTGATTTTTTTTTTTATATATGATAAGATTAAGAAAGCGCTGATACTATCAGTGTTCCTTAAAATTTTATTTTCAGGAGGATGACATGTTCGCAGAGTTATTTGGACGTTATCTGGTAGATGAGGGTGTCATAGACCACCCCACACTTGACAAGCTTATCAAGGAACAGGCTGAGACTCGCGTGAAGCTCGGAATGATGGCAGTTACAGAGGGCTTTATTACCAACGAGCAGGCTGATGAGATCAACCACAGACAGCAGAAGGAAGACAAGAGATTCGGTGATATAGCCATCGAGATAGGGGCTCTTACCGAGGCGCAGCTCAACCAGCTGTTGGAGAAGCAGGGCAAGCCTTATATGCGTTTCATCCAGATACTTGTTGATGAGACCGATATTGCCGCATCCGATATTGACGGTCACCTCGAGGGCTTTAGAAAAAAAGAGGGCTTCGATGAATCCGAGCTTGATGCCATCAAGGAAGAAAATGTGGGCGGATATATCTCTGCATTTGCCCCGGCCTCGCAGCCATATGTTTCAAATATAGCCGGGCAGCTCCTGAGAAATATAATCAGGTTTGTTACAAGTGATTTTTATATAGAAAGAATAAAAAGAGTATCGGAGGTGCCATATCAGACGCTTGCCATACAGCACTGCAGCGGAGATCACTCGATCTATATCGGACTTCTCTCCGAGGAGAATGATATGGCTTTCCGTCACATGGCAGGGCTTATAACCGGTGATCCCTTTGACAAGCTGACACCGGAGGCATATGATGCGATAGGAGAGTTCATCAACGGAGTCAGCGGTCTCATCACGACCGAGATGGCAAGTGAACGCGTATTGTTGGAGATCTCACCGCAGGTTTTCTATGAGAAGGAAGTGATCAACGGACGCGGATACATACTTCCCATCCACATGGGAGACAATCTGATAGAGCTTTATATCTCCGTAGACAGTGAAACTAAGATCGGAGGATCTCCGATCGATGTCAAGGTACAGATAAATACAGAGAAGTCCGAAGGTTCCTCAGACAAGCCCACTGTTGTCATAGTCGATGACTCGGGGTGGTCAAGGACGATACTTAGAAATCTGCTCGAGAAAAACGGCTTTGCGATCATAGGAGAGGCGGGCGACGGACAGTCTGCCATCGAAGCTTACAAGAAGCTGAACCCCGATATCATAACCCTCGATATAACCATGCCGACCATGGACGGTATCGAGGCTCTCAGACAGATCATGGCATACGATAAATCAGCCAAAGCCGCAATGATAACCTCAGCCGGGCAAAGAAGCAAGGTGTTGGAATCCCTGAAGCTTGGCGCTGAGAAGTTTATCACCAAACCGTTTGATCCGGCTCTGGTTCTGACAGAGCTCAAAGGTCTGATCAAAGACAAATATCCTGATTTCTGAACGTGACATTATCTATAGAGAAAAAGAGCACCGGCATGAACCGGTGCTCTTTTTGTATATCGCAGGGGCTGCGTAATGAATTTAGTTGCTTTGCAACACAGCAATACAATTTGTCAGGCAACTCCTGCCAGATATGACTTCTGTGCCTGAGCGGTCAGCATATCCTGTGTCTTTGCCGCAGCCTGATCGCTTGCGGATGAGTTCTTAAGTCCGTCTCTCCACTCCTCGAGCTTTTTGATAGTTGCATCAACGGTCTTGCCGGAGATCTCGGGAAGATCCTCTCCCCATGCTGTTGTTGCCTGCTTGAAGCCCTTCTTTACAGCCTCTATCATCTCATCAGCCTTGGTCGGATCGTCTCCTGAGAGTGCCTTTGCCATCTCAAACATCCTCTCAGAGGTCTTCTCTACTCCCCACTCGCCATCCTCGGCAATATCTTTTTTTGCCTGCTCGATGGTCTCCGGATCCGCAGCCTCAGAGAGCTTGCGATAGGTCTCGGCAAGTGACCAGCCCTCGGTCTTGTTCTTGCCGCCAAGCAGCTCATTTACGAGATTTTGCATCTGCTGAACATGTGCATCAAGCTGCTGGTTGAGACTCTTGATGAGAGCGTCACGGTCTGCCTGTGTACGACCACCTGACTCCGCAGTCTCAGCTGCTTCCGAGCTTTGCGTTGCCTCAGCAGCCTCTGTTTCAGCCCCCTTGGCCTCCTCCGCAGCCTTCAATGCCGCATCCGAGAACTCCACTGAAACTCCACTGTCATTAGTCGCTGTGGTCTTTGTCGCATCTGCGGATTTCTTCGTACTCTGGGTGCTCAGGTTCTGATACTGTGTATAAGCCGAAAGTCCGCCTCCAATTCCATTAATAGCCATAGGTTCCTTCCTTTCCGTACCTTCGGTACTGCTGGACCGCAGCCTGCTCTATGACATCCTTGTCCAATTGCAAGCAGCAGTCTGTTTGTATTAACTTTGTTATCACAGACGACAATTCCCAACAGGTCTTATAGGATCACAGCTCCTACAGACACCAATCGTCTACGTTATATATCGGCATATGAGAAAAATACTTAACCCCTTTTTTTAAAAAAGGTGAGAAAAGAATACATGCGTCTATACTTCCTCTGTCTCTGCCTCGGGCAGCTGTACTTCTTCTCTTTTTTTCACGGGGAATTTTCTGACTGACTTGGCGATATTCATGGAGTGATCCCCTATCCTCTCAAGATCAACAAGTATCTCCGTAAAGTAAAGTCCCTCGGTAGCGCCGCACTTTGACTTGTTGATGCGCTTGATGTTGGAATTTCTCATCTTCGCCACCATATCATCTATGTCTTCTTCCATATCATAAATGACCTGATAGGTCTCTGCATCCGGAGAATAAAAATACTCGCACGCCAGATCAAAGATATTATATACCGAGATCGAAAGCTGCTTCAGATCCTTCAGCGCCTTGCCCGTGAACTTCTGCTTGTTCTCCTGCATTGCCATGGCATATCCACGCATATTCTCGGCGTGATCCCCGATACGCTCGAAGTCATTTACGATATGGTAGAGATGCCCCGCATGCCGTGCCTCATTTACGGAGAGATTCATCGTATTTGTCATGGTCAGGGCGTTGGTTATTTCTTTATTCAGAAAATCAAGCGTTGATTCGTTTCTGGCAAACTTATCGCCCGGAAGAACATCTTTCTCATAGAAAACCTTTGTTGCCGCCTCGAGGTTGGTAGAGGCAAGCTGCTGCATCCTGCCGACCTCAGAGTCGATCTGTCCGAGAAGGACGGTCCCTGTCTGATAATTATTGACATCGATGAAGAGGAGCGTATCGCCTTCCTCCTCCATATCATCACCCCTGATGATAAAGTGCGCAAGCCTGACAAGATATTTTGAGCATGGTAAAAGCACAAGCACTGTCACTATGTTAAATATCGAGTTTGCGTTTGCTATCTGACGGCTCGGATTGTCAGGAGACGTTGCCGCGATCCAGTCAAGTATCTGTGGAAACACCTGAGTGATCGCCAAAAACAGCACCATACCGATAGACTCGAATATCACGACTATGAGCGCCACTCTCTTGGCATCCTTTCTTCCTCCGATAGATGCGAGCGCCGGTGCCACGGATGCACCTATATTCATACCCATCATGATATAGAAGCCCTGTGAGAATCCGATGACGGAATTGAGCGCCATCATCTGAAGTACGCCAACAGACGCGGATGCGCTCTGAATGATAACAGTGAAAACAATACCGACAAGGACTCCAAGTATCGGATTGGATACCCCGGTGAGGATCTCCTGGAACCACTCTTCACCCGCAAGCGGCTTCATGGCGGTTGACATCATGCCAAGTCCTATAAAGAGGACACCAAGGCTTGTGATGATGTTGCCGGCATTCTTGATCGTCGGTTTTTTGAAGATCATAATGATCGCCACACCTGCGAATGCAATAACAGGTGCGATCTCGGAAATATTGAAAGCAATGAGCTGACCGGTTATGGTCGTTCCGATCTTGGCTCCCATGAGGATACCGACGGATCTCTCGAGCTGCATCATACCGGCTCCGACAAACCCCACGACCATGACGCACATGGCATTGGAGCTCTGGATCAGGGCTGTGAGTCCCGCGCCTACCAATACCGCAACAAACTGGTTCTTGGTAAGTGTCTCCAGTATATTCTTCAGATATGATCCGGCAGCGAGCTTTAGCCCGTCGCTCATCTGGTTCATACCAAAGATGAAGAGCGCAAGCCCTCCCATCAGATTAAACAGATTCCAAATAGTCATTGTCTTTTCCCTAAACTTGTTTTCATTACCAAACATGATAATAACATCAAGTGCTAAAAAAGGCAAGATTTTTTTTGAAAAAAGGTCGGTATTGCAATTATATGGAATATGTGATAAAATACGAATGATTTGGCATCAGAGGATATGACATCACTATACTGCATTCAAGAAAGGATAGTGCCATGTTTGGAAAAAAGAAATCCCTCAATACTGAAGAGAACAACACAGCAGTCGAGCTTAGAGCTGAACTTGAAAAAAAATCGGCGGAAGCAGCACGCTACAACAGGATGATCGAAGCTCTCAACACATTCACTCATCTCGCTATATGGATAGCGTATTTTGATGAGAACGGAGAACAGGCCGGTGTCAGGTTCACGGATGAGATGCGACGAACCTTGGGATACTCCGCCTCTGAGATGCCTGATTCATTTGATTTTTTACCAACAATCATACACCCTGATGATATGGAAGGAGTATTTGCCTGCTTTGGCGCAGCAGTAGCTGACAAAAACGCTAAATATGATATTGATTACAGACTTATGATGAAAAGCGGGGAATATCATACATTTCACGCTGCAGGCGATTGCCTCAGAAGGAAGGACGGAACTCCTGAGGTTTTTATCGGAACTTTTAGCGATATTGAAGATCAGATAAGGACACAGGAAGTGCTTGAACACGACAAGAGACGCCAGTTTGCTGTAGACAAAATGATGCTTGAGGGAAGCTGGAGCATGGATCTGACCAAATACGCCATAGACGATCCATCATCTCCCATGGTATATTCTGATCAATTTAAAAAAATACTCGGTTATAAACCGCACAGTCCTGAGTTTCCGGACATCATGCAGAGCTGGATAACCAAGATACACCCGGATGATGTACCGGGTGCTTCTGAGGCTATGGGCAAACAGATGGCTGATCCAACCGGACAGACGGTGTTTGATATGGAGTATAGGATCAGACATAAAGACGGACATTATATATGGACCAGAGCATCCAGCTATGTCGTCTGGGAGGGCGGTGTTCCGGTGATGGCAGCCGGCACTATCCTTGATATCTCTGACGAAAAAATCCACGAAGAGGACTTTGAAACCAAGCTCGAACCCGAGATCGAAAATCTTAACCTGAGGATCGAAGAGGTTACAAAGGCTGTTGAGGCGGCTGCCAACGAAATGCAGAACGTTGCAGCCAACCAGACTGCCATAGCTGAGGAGTCCGCCACCATAGAAAAAGCAGTTGATGACTCCATGGAGATCATCAAGATCATCGACAGCATTGCAGCACAGACCAATCTCCTATCACTAAACGCATCAATAGAAGCAGCAAGAGCAGGAGAGGCCGGCAAGGGATTTGCCGTGGTCGCCAGCGAGGTGCAGTCACTGGCTTCTTCATCCAAAGAGACCACGGGAAATATCTCATCAATCCTTGGTGGGATGAATACCGCTATCAAGGACATGATGATAAGAATCACTGATATCACCGAGTCCATCACTACCCAGAGTGCAAGTATGCAAGAGATCAATGCCACTATAGAGGATATCAAGGGCATGGCATCAAACATCGAACAGATGTCTGTTTCTCTCTATAAGTGATCCGCAAGCATCTCATCCACTATCCCGGCTGCATCCGCGATGAGGTCGGGACATGGTCTTTTTTTATAATACTCAGCGGTCCTCTCCTCGGGTTCAAGACCGGGGCTTACTTCCACTCCTGTGAGAAGCTCCCTGCATACTATCGAGCCGTTTTTTTCTTTGAATCTTGCAGCGAAGTCCTGAACCAGATGATAGTGGGATTTTTTTGCCTCGGGATCCTTCGGATCAGAATATCCAAGGGCGATCCCAAGTACCATCAGGGCGCCGCTCACGGAGCCGCACACCTCTCTCATGCGTCCCATCCCCCCGCCAAAGGAGGACGCAAGTCTCGCCGATGTCTCCATGTCGATCCCCGTTATATCAGTAAATGCGCAGACTACCGCTTGCGCACAGTTGTAGCCCTCGAAAAAAAGCTGTCTTGCTTTTTCTGCATGATCAATATTCTTTTTATTCTTCTCCATAGCATATTATCCTGCGATACAAAAAGGGATCATCGATAAACGATGATCCCCTATATTTTAACTGTTATCAGAACTTGCCTGCGTTGGCAGCCTCCTCAACAGAAACCGCAACGGCAACGGTAGCGCCTACCATCGGATTGTTGCCCATTCCGATCAGTCCCATCATCTCAACGTGAGCGGGAACCGAGGATGAACCTGCGAACTGCGCATCCGAATGCATACGTCCGAGAGTATCGGTCATACCATAGGATGCCGGTCCTGCTGCCATGTTGTCGGGATGGAGAGTACGTCCGGTACCACCGCCTGATGCTACTGAGAAATACTTCTTGCCCTGCTCATTGCACTCCTTTTTATAAGTACCTGCAACAGGATGCTGGAAACGTGTCGGGTTGGTCGAGTTACCCGTGATGGAAACACCAACGTTCTCCTTGTGCATGATAGCCACGCCCTCCTGCACATCATCTGCTCCGTAGCACTTAACGGTAGCGCGAACGCCCTTGGAATATGCTTTCTCATACTCTACGTTAAGAGTTGCAGTCTTGTAATCATATTTGGTCTCTACATAGGTAAATCCGTTGATACGCGAGATGATCTGTGCTGCGTCCTTGCCAAGACCATTGAGGATGACCCTGAGTGGCTTCTGTCTGACCTTGTTAGCCTTCTCAGCGATACCGATAGCTCCCTCCGCAGCGGCAAATGACTCATGACCTGCCAAAAAGCAGAAGCACTCAGTCTCCTCTTCAAGGAGCATCTTGCCGAGGTTTCCGTGTCCAAGTCCTACCTTTCTGTGGTCTGCGACAGAACCTGGGATACAAAACGCCTGTAGTCCCTCTCCGATGGCTGCAGCGGCGTCTGCTGCACGGCGGGCACCCTTCTTGATGGCGATAGCCGCACCTACCGTGTATGCCCAGCACGCATTCTCAAAACATATCGGCTGGATATTTTTTACCTGTGTATATACATCCAGTCCTGCGTCCTCTGTTATTTTTTTCGCATCCTCGATAGAAGCAATACCATACTCACCGAGGACATTGTTTATCTGGTCAATTCTTCTCTCATAAGATTCAAACAATGCCATGGTATATCACTCCTTTCTCGGATCGATCAGCTTAGCTGCGTCGTCTACTCTTCCATACTGACCCTTTGCCTTCTCCCATGCGTCGTTGGGAGAATCACCTGCCTTGATGAAATCGGTCATCTTGCCGAGGTTGACAAATTTATAACCGATGACCTCGTCATCCTCATCAAGCGCGATGTCAGTAACATAGCCCTCTGCCATCTCCAGATAACGAACACCCTTTGACTTGGTCGCATACATGGTACCTACCTGTGAACGAAGTCCCTTGCCAAGATCTTCAAGACCTGCACCTACCGCAAGACCATCATCAGAAAAAGCACTCTGTGTTCTTCCATATACGATCTGAAGGAAGAGCTCTCTCATAGCAGTATTGATGGCATCACACACGAGGTCAGTGTTCAATGCCTCGAGGATCGTCTTGCCCTGCAGGATCTCAGCAGCCATGGCAGCCGAGTGTGTCATGCCTGAGCAGCCGATAGTCTCGATGAGAGCCTCCTCAATAATACCTTCCTTGACATTGAGTGAGAGCTTGCAGGTACCCTGCTGGGGAGCACACCACCCCACACCGTGTGTAAAGCCGGAGATGTCCTTGATCCCTTTGGCATGAACCCACTTGCCCTCCTCAGGGATCGGAGCCGGCTCATGCTTTGCGCCCTTGGCAACAGGGCACATAAGTTCAACTTCTTTTGTGTAAATCATTATGTTCTCCTTTCATTTTGATTTTTCAAAAGCCACAAATACAAAAACATTATACTACCTGATCGATTTTTTTACAACATATTTTTTTAGGAAACGCAGATTTGCTAAATTAAGGTTACTATTCACGGCTGATATGTCTGCATACAGGTACTGAATGCTTGCATTCAAGTACATATATGCAGACATATCAGGCTGAAGGCTGTCACTCCACTACATAAGAAATTCAGTCACGAAGTGACAATAGAGTACGTAGCGGAGCGAAGTACGGGAATTTCGCATGTGGAGTGACAGCCGTGAATAGATAATATGAAGTGACCCACATTTGCA
>JAGBOK010000008.1 GCA_017633905.1 Eubacterium sp.
GACATCATAAGTCTAAAGCCTTAGGAACACCTCCGACGCTTGGTGATGAGCCGAGCCTTCGATGGGTGCGAAAATGCGTCGTTCAAGCGAAGCGCGTTTAGCATTTTCGTGCCCTGATCATCGAAGACGAAGGAGAATCCCAAGTAGTCGCGAGTTCCGAGGCTTAGACTTATGTATGCCAAAAACCAGCGGTCTATACTCAGATAAACTATTATTTATCATCCAAAATCAATCAAAACTCGTGAACCTCTTCATCATGGCTCTGTAGCGGAACCTCACCATTTCATTTTTCTCCAAAACATCCTCCTCACTGCCGGTATACTGGCATCTGAGGCAATAATACTCTTTTTTATCCTTGTCATAAAACATGTCGATATCCAGATCCCTCATAAAGCAGGACGGACATCTGAAATTCAATTTGCCTTTTCCAGATTGAGCCATGTGTTCACTACCTCGCTTTCTTTGATTTTCCCGGTGATACCAAGAGTGAACATTGGAGAAAAAGCATATCCTTCTCTCACATACACATCCGCATCATCCCTGTCGGTAGAAAGTGATACCCTTGTTTCGATAGGAGGTATCACAGCGACCGCTTCTTTTGCTCCATGCTTGGAAGCCTCGCGGCACTTGTATTCATAGTGTATGGTCTCATCGCCCACAGTCAGTGTGATGGGAGTCATATCCTCCGGATATTCAGTAGTTCCGTAGCATGCGACCATATACTCATTGATCGTGACGTCAGCATCAGGATCACTCATTTTCAGAATTTCTCTCGATATCCTGATATTTGATGCGCCCTCTTCAAAATAAAGTCTGGTCTGAAGCGTCACGGTAAGGTCAGCAAACTCAATATCGACCGGGTCAAGAGTCAGGATTCTTGTGTTTCCTTCTTCAGAAAAAGAAGCGTGTGTCCTGCACAGGCACAGATCGACCTCTTCGCCGCCATGACACAGCTTGGCACTTCTCACGGTACCCTCTCCGGCGTAATGAGTAAAGTATCCGGCGCGGTATTTTTCCTGCATCAGAAACGGATATGACGCGTCCTGAACGTGCGGTGTTCCGATCCCGACCTCCCAGCGAAGCTTCGCCGCATATGGTCTCAGATCAACTATTGCCCCGCCCTGATCCATGTTGACACATGCTCTCATATACGGATCGGCATACCAGAATATCTGCTTGTCTGACCCGTACAAAATATCTCTCCACAGTGCGCATTCAGGCTCGGTATAGTGCTTATTTTTTCTATAAAAATCAGCAAACTCCGCCATCGTCATATCTATGAGCTCACCCTTTTTCTTTAGTTCGCCATAGTATGCCATGCCCTCTTCATACGACTTGCAGAGAAGCTCATACGGTGCTTCCCAGCGTCCCATCTTGTTCAGCCATCCGGGTCCCACAAACATCATGTTGTAGCTGTAGCCGTTGTTATACTTTGCAAGATGACGATACTGGTCGATCAGATTGTAAAGATAGGGAAATTCCCATGTCTTTGTATCATAGATCATTCCTCTCAGGACATTCTGCGGATGCGTTCCGAAGTTTGAACCGTTGCCGTCATAGCATGCCATGAGGTCTCTTGACAGATGCGGTATCGCAACTATGCCCGAATCCTCTTCTTCGTTTGCTGCCGGAGCATGTGTATTTTGCTTGGACGGTATCCACGGATTCCAAGGGCCTCCGTCAAACAGTGTGTACCATGAGTTGTTGCAGGTGTGGTACGCCTTGGGTCCCTCCTCCCAACAGGTAGCGATCGCGCATTTCACTGTCGGATATTTTTCTTTGATATAATTGGTAAGATCCGCATCCATATAGTATGATCCCGTGGATTCTGGATAAAAACCGAACGCATCGTAAAACTTTCCAAATACGTCATCTACTATCTGCTTTTTATCCTCCATTGAGAACATCCAGATACAAAAATCCTTGGTCTTGTATTTCTCACGAAATTCCTCACACGGAAGACCCAACAGCGACAGCGCAATCTCATCACCGTATTTCTCATGATGCTCCTTTGCTATGGCAACTGCCTCATCATTAAAAAGTGACGCATAAGTCATCTGGATCGTAACCTTGATACCGTTCTTGTGCGCAGTTTCCTGCTGAAACTTAAAAATATCAAGTGACTCCGTGAGAAGCGATTCGCGTCCCAGATCCTCAGCCTTTCCCTGTCCGGTAACTTTCTCCGCATATTCGGGAACCATCTCCGGTCTGTGGATCACATTCAAAACAAAAGTATTTTCCACTTCTTTTTTCTCCTAATCATGTAAACAAAACAATATCAACCCTTAACAGAACCTGATGCGACTCCTGCCACATAGTATTTCTGCATGATCACGAACAGTATTGCAATAGGTACGGATACGACAAGTCCGCCGGCGCAGAACACACCGAAATACTGGTTGATGAGCGACCGATCCAGCATGTGATAAAGTCCTATCGCAACAGTAAAATCCTTGCTGATACCTGAATTGAGCATCAGGTTGGCAAATACGAAGTCTCCCCAAGGTACCAGAAATGAGCTTATTATCTGATATACAATGATCGGCTTGCATATGGGAAGAACGATCCTGATAAATACTGTCAGCTCGGATGCGCCCTCCATCTTGGCAACCTCTCTCAGAGATGCGGGGATAGTATCCATAAAGCCCTTTACTATCAGATATCCGAGTCCTGATCCTGCCGAATATACGATGATCATTCCAACGTGTGAATTGGTCAGTCCTACCGTCTTTAATACAAAATAAATAATGATCATCGAAAGGACGCCCGGGAACATGTTGAGGATCATGGAAAAGCTCATCAATGACTGTCTTCCTCTGAACCTCGTACAGCTAAATGCGTAGCTTACCATCAGCACAAATATCGTCGAGATGATACATGTAAATATGGCAATTATCAAAGTGTTGAAAAACCACTGTGAATACTGAACCACGGAGTTTGGATGTACAAGCTGGTTAAAGTTGTCAAGCGAGTACGCCTCCGGGAAAAAGTGTGCCGTATCGACCCCCGAGTAAGCACTGAACGCCGTAAAAACAAGCCACACAATAGGTATCAGCCATACTACAGCGAGGAAGAGTAAGAGAATATGATTCAAAACAAATTTTGTAGCTTTTTTTGCTTTCATTATTGGAAATCCTCCTCTCTTCCGCCCTTCATCATCCTTCTGAATGTGAAGATGGTAAATACCGCACATATAATAAATACGATAACACCGATCACTGAAGCCATCTTGTAATCATAATAGCTGTTGGTAAGTCTGAACAGCCATGTGACGAGCAGATCGACCTCCGTCGCGTGCGAACTCGCCATAGCCTGATCCGGCGTTACGAACACATCCTGCGTCAACAGATATATGACATTGAAGTTGTTTATATTCTTGACAAAATCAGTGATAAGCGCAGGTCCCTGTATGAAAAATACATACGGCATGGTTATTTTCCAAAAAATCTGGAATGAATTGGCTCCCGCAAGCTTGGCGCTCTCGATCTGATCCTCCGGTATATTCATGAGGACTCCGGTGGCGACAAGCATCTGATACGGGACACCTACCCAGATATTTATCAGGATTATCATTACCCTCGCCCAGCCGGGGTCTGTCAGGAACGGCACATAATCTATACTCTTGCTGACAAGTCCTATGTCCTGCAAAAATCCCGTGATCCCGGTCTCGGAAAAAATGGTATTGACTATTCCGGCATCAGCAAAGAAATTCCTGACAAGAAGCAGCGTTACGAACTGCGGTACGGCGATAGCAACTACAAAAAGTGTACGCCACATTCTCGGAAGCTTGGTCGTCTTGTTGTTGATAAGCTTTGCTAAGAGTATTCCTCCGAAGAACGTTGTAAACGTTGCAAACAATGCCCATACAAGCGTCCACCCGAGAACTTTTCTGAACGCATAGCCAAATGTGATAGTAAGCTGTGATGATACCAAAGAACCGAAGTTCTTGAAGCCTACCCATGTAAAAAGCGCGTTGGGCGGCATGTGCGACTGATCATAATTGGTAAATGCTATCGCGATCAGAACAAATATCGGTATGATATTTATCAGGACAACTCCTACGGTAGGCAGAGAAAGCAATGTGATGTGAACATTTTTTCCTGCCAGATCGCGGATATCTTCCCGGAAATTGTTGATGTGCTTGCCTTGTTCTTCCAATTCCTGAAGTCTGTACACTACTTTGAGATTGTGTATGTAATAGAGAATAAATACAAGAATCAGAAACAGCGCAATGATGGAATGAAGCAGTATCAAAAATGAATTGTCATAATCATTGACTGTTTTGGACAAAGTCAGCGGATCAAATTCCTCCGCATATTCCACGGTACCAAGTGTGCCGAATTTGGCAAGATACGGTGCCGCATAAAAAATGCACATAACAACAAAAAGAGCCTCAATGGCAATGGCTAATATACCGCGGATAAATTGTTTTCTTCTGAAATAACCGGCTCCCATGCAAAGCATGGACATTTTTACCCAGATATCGCCCTTGCCGACGGCTCTGAAAAGATCCGAGAAGTAATGAAAACCTTCTTTATAAACCGGTTTATTCTTCTCTTTCTTTTTGCTCATGGCAATTACTCCTTTATAAATCCATTCAGGCTCCTATGTCCTGCGGACACAGGA
>JAGBOK010000001.1 GCA_017633905.1 Eubacterium sp.
CTCCCTCACAGGGTACCATTTCCCTGTCTATTACCGTGTATGCAACTATCTCGGATATCTCTGTAAGACCCGTGAGCACACCTCTTCCGTCGAGGTCTCTTAAGCCCCTTTTTACTTCGTATTTGTCAAAAAGCGTGGAATCTATCGTTGCCGTAGCCTCGCTGACCATCGCCATCTTGCGTATCCAGTCCTTGCGATAGTCATCGTCCATGCGGTTTTTGATATCTGCTTCTATATTTTCGAGCATCTGATCCTCCTCCCATATACTACAGCGTGAGGTCCATGACTGCCTTGATGGTGTGCATCCTGTTCTCCGCCTCTGCGAACACTGTTCCGGCATGAGCCTCAAATACCTCATCCGTAACCTCCAGCTCCGAAAGTCCGAACTGCTCATATACCTTCTTTCCTATGGCAGTTTTCAGATCATGAAATGCAGGCAGACAGTGCATAAAGATCGCGCTGTCCTTTGCATTTGCCATAGCTGCAGCATTCACCTGATATGGAGAAAGAGCGTTTATCCTTTCTCTCCATATCTCATCAGGCTCTCCCATGGAGACCCAGACATCAGTGTACAAAACATCTGCGTCCTTTGTTCCCTCGCTCACATTCTCCGTCAGGGTGATGCTTCCGCCGCTCCTCTTTGCATATTCCTCACATTCCTCAACAAGCTTTGCAGACGGAAAATAATCCTTTGATGTGCATGCCGTAAAATGCATTCCCATCTTGGCTGATGCGATCATAAGCGAATTGCCCATATTGTACCTGGCATCCCCCATATATGTCAGTCTGATCCCCTCTATATGACCAAATGCCTCCTCGATCGTAAGCATATCAGCAAGCATCTGCGTGGGATGGTATTCATTGGTAAGTCCGTTCCAGACCGGTACATCCGAATACTTCGCAAGCTCCTCTACTATCTCCTGACCATAACCTCTGTACTCTATACCGTCAAACATTCTTGAAAGCACCCTCGCGGTATCCGCTATACTCTCCTTTTTTCCGATCTGCGAACTCGAAGGATCCAGATATGTAACTCCCATTCCCAGATCATGAGCCGCGACCTCAAATGAGCACCTTGTTCTCGTACTTGTCTTCTCAAAAATAAGCGCAATATTCTTGCCCTCATGATTACGGTGCGCCTTCTTTTCTTTTTTTAATCTTTTGAGCTCTGCGGCGCGATCCAAAATAGTCCTTATCTCATCGGGAGTAAAGTCCTTTAGTGTAAGAAAATCTCTTCCTCGTAAGTCCATAATATAATCACCTCATTATTGATAAAGATAAAAAATTGCCTTTATATTATTACATTTTTTCGCCCGGTTGTCAACCTCCGCGGGGACTTCCGCGTTCCGGGAATGGTCGTATTCATTACTGTTCACTATTGCAGCGTTGCTATACCGGTACAATGATTTTTTTCTTGACTTATTTCGGATTTTTAGTTATATTTAAGGTTACTATAATATCATGATATATCGTTTTGGTCTTATAAAAACTCATAGGAGGGTTTTATTATGTCAACGCTATACCTTCATGTCGGCACTCCGAAGACCGGCACATCAGCCATACAGGCATTTATGGCAATACCTGAGAATCAGGCTGTTTTAGAATCTCATGGCATCTCCTATCCTCTTTTCAAGAATAAATATAACATGACAAATGATGATGCTGTGCAGCAAAGAAATGCGCATTTTCTGATCTACGGGGCATACCTCAGTCAGAATAAATACCACGAATTTGGTAGTCTCAGAGACAATATTTATTCTGAAATAAAAGCTCTGCTTGATGCCGGGAAAAACGTGGTTCTTTCTGACGAGTCACTATGGCATGTTAGTCTTAAAATCGATGATTTCTATAAAAATATCTATGAAAGGATAACGTCCTACGGTCATGAGCTTAAAATCATAGTATACCTCAGAAGACAGGATGACTTCATACAGTCTTATTGGAGATACAAGGTAATGATCCCGAGAAGACATCTGCAGTTGTCCTTCAACCAGTATATAAAGAGCAAAAAATATCAGTATTTTCCTCTCGATTATCACGCCCAGCTGACCCATATCGCCGAGAGCACGGGCGGAAAAGACAGTATCATTGCAAGAGCGTATGAACGCAGGCAATATGCAGGTGATCCGCCAAGTATAATCGCAGACTTTTTTGAGTGTATCGGACTAAAACTCACTGATGAATACACAGAACCGGACATCAGAAGAAACCCCGGTATCGATTATATTTGCTGCGAAGTAAAGAGGAGGATGAACTCGATCGAAAACCTGCAGTCAGATAAGAATTTACAAAGATATCTGATAGAGATCACCGGCGAGAATGAAAAACAGGGACTATACAAGGTCGATACCCTCTTTACAAAGGCTTCCGGCAAGGAGTTCATGTCGGCATATAACGAATCAAATGCCATGACGGCAAGAGATTTTTTTGGCAGATCCGACGGCATCCTGTTCTATGACAAGCCGGTATTTGAAGAAAAAGAAATAACAAAATTCTCCCACAATGATTATATGAACATATGCTTTAGGATCATGGAAAAAATGAAAGCCGAAAACGAGCGTCAAAAAGAAATGATCAATGATCAAAAATCACGTCTCCCGGGCAACAGTTCAAAAAAGGGCATTTTAAAAAGGGTATTTGGTAAACTGTTTTAAGGTTACTATTCCCGCATGTACGGAGTGACAGCCGTGAATAGTAACCTTTTAATTCTCCCATACATCCATGCTTTTTTGCACCGCGGCATACATAACAAGAGCCGCCGATACCGCCGCATTCAGTGATTCGACCTTGCCTGCCATTGGAATTTTTACATGGACCTGAGATATCCTGATCGCTTCATCGCTGAGTCCGTTTGCTTCATTTCCTATCAGTATCCCCGTCCTTCCTTCATAATCAGGCTCTAAATAGTCACTTGCCCCCGAAAGACACGCGGCATACAGCGTAAATCCCTTTTCCTTTAGTCTGTTTAGTCCGGCAGTAAAATCTCCCTCACAGCTTATGCAGGGTACTCTGAATATTGATCCCATTGTCGATCTGACTGTCTTTGGCTGATAGACATCCGCGCACTTATCAGACAGCAGTACCGCGCTCATACCGGCGGCTTCTGCCGTTCTTATCATGGTGCCTATATTGCCGGGATCTCTGACGTCCTCAAGACACAAGACCCTGCAGTCGTCCTTCTCAAACAGCGTATCTGTGTCATATGAGATAATATCCGCGATCCCGATCATTCCCTGAGGTGTGACGGTATCCGATAACTCATCAAAAACCCTGTCATCTACAATTTCCACAAAAAAAGAAAGAGCCTCAGACCATTCATGATCTGAGCCGGAGCGTGATCCCGGCTTTTCTCTGAGAATGCGTCTGACGCCATCAGGGTCAGCCCGAAAAGTATCCATGCCGCGTACCAGACTGTGTTTTATATATACCTCACGCAGGCGGTCTGACTCTAAAGCCTCCTCCACCGCCTTGAAGCCTTCGATAACAAAACAGCCTTCCTCTGTCCGGTATTTTGACTTTTTCAAAAGCTTTTTTATTTTCTTTATTCTGGGATTATCTCTGCTCGTTATCATAATCTGATCCCCAGACTTTTGAGCTCCTGATAGAGCTTGTTTACGGGAAGACCCACTACATTGTAATAATCTCCCTCGATACCTGTTATATACTTGGCAAAATCACCCTGTATCCCATAGCCTCCTGCCTTGTCATACGGCTCCGGAGATGTTATGTATTCCTCTATCTCGATCTCATCAAGCTTGCCTACATGCACTATGGTCTTGTCATGAAAGGTTCTTCCCCTGTCCTGGTGACCGTCCTGCAAAGTCAGTACCGCAACTCCGGTATATACCTCATGAGAGCGGTTCTGTATCATATGGATCATTCTTCTTGCCTCGACCACCGATCCGGGTTTGGTGAGAATATGACCGTCGCATACGACCAGAGTGTCAGCGCCTATAACTATCGCCTTGTCCGCAGGTCCTATCTGCATTTTTGTATTCTCGACCAACGGCTCTCTCATCCACAGAGTACCGCCCTGACATACCAGTCCTTCGGCAACAGCCATTGCCTTGCGGTTGGCAAGCACACTTGTGATCATGGCAGGATCGCTCGATGAGACCTTCTCATCGGTATCCATGGTAATGACCTGAAATGATATTCCAAGTCTCTGCAACAGCTCCTTGCGCCTTGGAGACTTGGATGCAAGAACAAACTGAATCACCTGACTCATTTGAAATACTCCACGCCGCTCTCAAAGATCCTCTGATCCTGATTTCCAAAAAGATTGATGGCAACGCCGTTTCCGATCCTCTCGGAATGAACCATCTTGCCGAGGATCCTGCCATCAGGACTGGTAATGCCCTCGATAGCAGCATAAGAACCGTTTACATTGTAATCCTCATCCATGGTCGGTCTTCCGTCCGCATCAACATAGCACGTTGCAACCTGACCTGCTTCAAATAGTTTATTTATCCATTCATCACTCGCAACAAATCTTCCCTCTCCATGGGAAGCCGGTACGGTATATATGCCTCCTGCCTCAGCCTTCATAAACCATGGTGATTTATTCGACATAACCTTGGTGTAGACAGATCTTGATACATGCCTGCCTATGTGGTTGACCGTAAGAGTCGGAGAATCCTGCTCCTGCGTAACTATCTTTCCATGAGGAACAAGTCCCAGCTTGATCAGTGCTTGGAAGCCGTTGCATATCCCCAGCACAAGACCGTCTCTGTCATCTAAAAGCCTGCCCATAGCTTCCGCGATCTCGGGATTTCTGAATACGGATGTGATGAACTTTGCCGAACCATCAGGTTCATCTCCCGCGGAAAACCCACCGGAAAACATTACTATCTGCGAGTTGTCAAGAGCCTCCCTGAACGCTCTCACGCTCTGCGCGATATCATCTGCCGTGCGGTTTCTGAATACGACAGTGTTGATCTCGGCTCCTGCCTTTGCAAAAGCGGCACCGGTATCGTATTCGCAGTTGGTTCCCGGGAACACGGGAACAAATACCCGCGGTTTTGCTGTTTTATTCCTGCAAACATAGACCGTGCCTTTTTTCTCGTTGATATCATATACTTCATCACGAAGCTTGGGCCCCGCAGAACCCGAATGTGTCGGGAATACATCCTCCAGAGTACTCTGCCAGCTCTCTATCGCGGTCTCCAATGAAACGCTCTCATCCCTGTAGGATATCTCAGGCTCGGCAACCGTTCTTCCCAGACGGACATATACTACTCCTGCTTCATCAAGCTTTGCAAGATCCTCTTCCCTGATCTCAGCAACTATCTCCCCATAGTTTCTTGCAAAGTAAAATTCAGGCTCTTTGTGCTTGCATAGCTTTACTCCGAGTTTGTTTCCGAATGCCATCTTTGCAAGAGAGACAGCTATCCCCTCGCCATTCAGGGCATAAGCAGATATTATGACACCCTGCCTGATAAGTGTTGTTATCTTCTCGTATTGTGTTATTATCTTCTCAAAATCAGGAAGATCATACGAATCCTTGAATATTTCAAACTTGACGATCCTGTGTCCAGCCTCTTTGAATTCATCTGTTATGATATCAGAAATATCCGCCACATCAACCGCAAATGAACACAGTGTGGGCGGAACATCAATATCATTGAAGGTTCCTGACATGGAATCCTTGCCGCCGATCGAAGCAAGTCCCAGCTTCATCTGGGCTTCATATGCTCCAAGCAGCGCCGCCATAGGCTCACCCCACCTTTTGGCATCCGTTGTCATCCTCTTGAAGTACTCCTGGAATGTAAACCTGATCCTGTGAAGATCACCGCCGGAGGCTACTATCTTTGCGACTGATTCAAGCACGGCATACTGAGCCCCGTGAAAAGGACTCCAGCTCATGAGATAAGGATCCATGCCATAACTCATCATCGTGACAACATCTGACTCTCCGCCCGATACCGGCAGCTTTGCGATCATGGTCTGTATCGGCGTCAACTGATATTTTCCTCCATAAGGCATGGTGACCGTACCTGCTCCTATAGAGGAATCGAACATCTCTCCGAGTCCGCGCCTGGAACACGAATTCAGATCCGACAGCCTTTTCAAAAGGAGCTCTCCAAATTGACAGTCTTCTTTTGTATCTGTCGGATATGTATTGGAATTAAGATAATTATTATTTTTATCAGGACTCTCAACTATGACGTCTGTCTCCTGATGTGCGCCGTTGGTATCAAGAAAAGCCCTTGATATGTTTACGATCTCTTTGCCTCTCCATGTGAGTACGAGTCTGGGTTCTTCGGTAACAACAGCGACCGCTACAGCCTCAAGATTTTCCTCTGCGGCAAATGACAGCATCTTGTCCACATCCGACGGAGCGACAACTACCGCCATTCTCTCCTGAGATTCGGATATCGCCAATTCCGTGCCGTCAAGTCCTGCGTATTTTTTGGGTACCTTGTCAAGATCGACCCTAAGCCCCGGAGCAAGCTCTCCTATCGCGACCGAGACACCCCCTGCACCAAAGTCATTACATTTTTTGATGATATGGGACACCTCTCCTCTTCTAAAAAGTCTCTGAAGCTTTCTCTCTGTAGGCGGATTTCCCTTCTGTACCTCTGCACCGCATGTGTCTATGGAGGTGCTGGTATGAGCCTTGGAAGATCCTGTAGCTCCTCCTATTCCGTCTCGTCCCGTGCGTCCACCCATAAGGATGATGATATCGCCGGGGTCTGAATTCTCCCTGATAACATTTTTTCTCGGAGCAGCTCCCATCACGGCGCCGATCTCCAATCTCTTGGCAGCATATCCCGGATGATATATCTCATCAACAAGCCCCGTGGCAAGACCTATCTGGTTTCCGTATGAACTGTAGCCTGACGCGGCACCCGTGACTATCTTTCTCTGCGGGAGCTTCCCCTCCATTGTTTCACTGAGAGGTCTCGTAGGATCTGCGGCACCCGTTACCCTCATCGCCTGATAGACATAGCCTCTTCCCGAGAGAGGATCTCTGATCGCTCCTCCGAGGCACGTCGCCGCACCACCGAAGGGCTCTATCTCGGTCGGATGATTGTGAGTCTCATTTTTGAAAAAGACAAGCCATTCCTCTGTCACCCTGCCCTGACCGTAGTCAGCCTCTACAGGCACTATTATTGAGCAGGCGTTGATCTCATCAGAGACCTCCATGTCATCAAGCCTGCCCTGCGCTTTGAGCTGTTTCATCGCAAGCAGCGCAATATCCATAAGAGTAACGCACTTATCATCCCTGCCTGCATATATCTCATCATGTCCTGCCTTGTATTCATCAAAGACAGCCTTTACTCTCTCACTGTAGTCTCCGTCTTCAAATGTTATATTTTTCAGCTCTGTCAAAAATGTAGTGTGTCTGCAATGATCTGACCAGTATGTATCAAGCACCCTTATCTCAGTTACGGTGGGATCTCTTTTCTCCTCTGATGGATCAAAGCTGCCTCCAAAGTAATTTCTGATATGCTTAAAATCAGCGAAAGTCATGGCAAGCCCGAGCGAATCATAGAGCTTTTTCAGCTCATCGTCACTCATTGAAATAAATCCATCGAACACAGCCACATCATCCGGCTCCGGATATACCGTAATAAGAGTATCGGGAACCGTCTCATCCGTAAGTCTTGAATCGACGGGATTGATACAATATTTGTGTATTTCTTCCCTGTCACTATCGGTAAGCACACCGGAAAGTACATATGTAGTGGCGGATCTGATGACCGGCTCCTCAGTCTCCTTTAGCAGGCACACACACTGCTCCGCAGAATCAGCCCTCTGATCAAACTGTCCCGGCAGATACTCGACAGAAAAAACATGGTCATCGGGATCCTTTGGAAAATCATCCTCATACAAAATATCAACAGGCGGCTCACTAAATACTGTAGAGAGTGCTTTCAAAAAAACATCATCAGATACATTCTCAACATCATATCGGATAAGAGTTCTGACATTCTTCAAACCATCAAGCCCTAAATAGCTCTTTAGCTCCGCAAGCAGCTCTCTCGCCTGTACTGCATATTCCGGTTTTTTCTCTACATATATCCTCTTGACCGCCATAATCGTAATATCCTTTCATATCAGCCTGTAGTGATGTTACCGATCGTAACTCTTTCTTTCCAGTAAGAAGTTACGTTAAATGTGTACTGTTTCTTCAAGGTATCATTGTAATAGGTTGAATATCTTGAATTTTCTTCGTTTTCTATCTTCTTCTTGACTTCATCGTCATAAGCCTTCGGATCATCGTTATTTACCATCTTGAACAGATAATATGCATCGTCTGTTTCCAAAACATCAGAGATCTCATCATTTTTCATCTTCTTGATGATCGCTCTTGTCTTCTCGTCGGTAAAATCAGTATTAGTTTCAAGAAGATCCTCGGTCGAGTATGCGATCCCCGTTTCATCGTCCTTTAAGTCATTGTCTGAATCAGTAATGAGCTTGGTGAAGTCCTCGGCAGTCTTAGCTTTCTCTTTGAGAGCTTCCATGTCCGCCTTGTTTTTCTTCAGTGTCTCATCATCCTTTTTGGTGGTCTCTTCACTGTCAGAGTCCGATGACGAATCGACATTCTTTGAGATCATATAATACTGGAGCGTATATTGCTTGAAGTC
>JAGBOK010000062.1 GCA_017633905.1 Eubacterium sp.
CTCCACATGGCACAGCCTGTCTCTGCCCAAGCTGAGATCCGTGTGCTGCTGTAAATGCAGATAAAATGCATATGTAACAAATTATAATAGAAAAGAGGAACGACTCATGAAAGAACGTATCGACGAAATAAATGAGCATCTTATATACAGCTACAAGAGATATCCGGTTATTTTTGACCACGGTGAGGATGTATATCTGGTAGATGTAAACGGGAAAAAATATCTGGACTTTGGCGGCGGAATAGCGGTGTGCTCACTTGGCTACTCAAATGATGTATATAAAAACGCGCTAAAGGAGCAAATAGACAAGGGTATTCATTTTTCCAATTATTTTTATTCCGAACCTCTTGCCGAGGCAGCAAAGAAGATCGCTTTTATCTCCGGAACAGACAAGGTGTTTTTCTGCAATTCCGGTTCGGAGGCAAATGAGGGAGCGCTGAAGCTTGCAAGAAAATATGCCATACTTCACGGTCACGAGGATCGCCACGAGATAATATCCATGAACAAGGCGTTTCACGGCAGGAGCATGGGAGCGTTGTCCGTTACGGGAACAAAAAAATACAGGGAACCCTATGAACCGATGCTTCCGGGAGTAAGCTTTGCCGAGTATAACGATCTTGATTCGGTAAAGGCGCTTGTGACGGAGAATACCTATGCCATTATTGTCGAGGCGTTGCAGGGAGAGGGAGGCATATATCCTGCTGATCCTGAGTTTATACAGGGTATCAGAAAGATCTGTGATGAAAATGATATAATGATGATCTGTGATGAGGTCCAGTGCGGCATGGGCAGGACGGGAAGGATGTTCGCATTTGAACATTACGGAATAAAGCCCGATATTGTGACCATGGCAAAGGGGATCGGAGCAGGGATAAGTGTCGGAGCGTTTGCCGCAAGAAGCGAGGTGGCGGACTGCATGGTGCCGGGTGATCACGGGACCACCTTTGGCGGAAACCCTCTTGCTATGAAGGCAGTATGCACGGTTATCGATGAGTTTGAGAGACTGGAGCTCGTAAAGCATGCTGACGAGGTCGGAAGATATATGGGAGAGCAGCTCGCAGCACTTGTCGAAAGCTCCGATATATGCGTATCGGCGAGAGGGCTCGGTCTGATGAGAGGACTCGAGATGAGCGTTCCGGTTGCAGATTATATCAGCAGGGCACTGGAAAAAGGGCTGGTGCTCATGGCAGCGGGAGCGAACGTGATCCGCTTTGTTCCGCCTCTTGTCATAGAAAAAAGTCATGTTGATGACATGATCGGAATACTTTCTGATGTAATAAACATTTGAGAATTTACCGTGAATAGTAACTGTTATTAACATTTTTTAAAAGAATTGTAAAATTTTTGTTGTAAATTCTTAAAAAAGATGTATAATATACTTGTGCGTGTGCTGTCTTTTCGTAAAGAGGAGGCAGTATGGAAAAAAAGAAAAAATTTAAGGTCGTGATCTTGGTTGCGGCTGTGTTTTTATGCGGAATTATTTATTTGATCTCCGGGAGCGGCAGACTCTCTCCGGGTGAAAGTCCGGATGTATTTGTGGCAGGAGAACCGGACGTGGAAGGAGAGGACGGGGCTTCGGTCAGTACGGACGGTTCCGCTGATCAACAAGTCAGTACGGACGGTTCCGCTGATCGACAAATCAGTACGGATGGTTCTTCTGATCAACAAACCGGAGGTATTTATGTATATATATGCGGCGCCGTAAAAAAGCCGGGTGTGTATACGTTTGATGATGCTCCGAGGGTGGTCGATGTTGTAGAAAAGGCGGGAGGCTTTACAAAGAAAGCTGATACACTGAGCGTCAATCTTGCCGGGAAGTTAGACGATGGTTCCAAGGTCGTGATATATGAGAAAGACAGAAAGCATGACGCTATGAACGCGGATGCTGCTCCACAGGCTACGGACGCGGGCTCAGGGATCTCAGATGATGTGTCCGGAACGATAGATATCAATACGGCAGGAGAGGATGAGCTGATGCAGATCCCGGGGATAGGCAAGGTCAGAGCCGCTTCGATAGTCGCCTACAGAAATGATCACGGTTTTTTTGCAAGAACTGAGGATATTATGCAGGTCTCAGGCATCGGGCAGGCTACATATGACAGTATGAAGGAGCATATCAGAGTGTGAGAGCAGCATATGGCAGAGCCCGAAGGGCGTACCTTCCGCATGTTTAGTGACAGCCGTGAAGATATAGAAGCATGGTTGTTTTACAGGATAATAGAGAGGAATTATAGATGGCAAGGCGTGTATTGGTTGTTGATGATGAAAAGCTCATAGTCAAGGGGATCAGGTTTTCACTTGAGCAGGACGGAATGGAAGTCGATGCGGCATACGACGGCGAGGAGGCTGTTGCCGCAGTAAAGGACAATAACTACGATGTTATCCTTTTGGATGTAATGCTTCCCAAGATCACCGGCTTTGAGGTGTGCCAGCAGATCAGGGAGTTTTCTGATGTGCCTATCATCATGCTGACAGCCAAGGGCGATGATATGGACAAGATACTCGGACTTGAATACGGAGCAGATGATTATATAACCAAGCCCTTCAATATACTGGAGGTAAAGGCGCGGATCAAGGCGATCATGCGCAGGAGCAGCAAAAAAGAGTCCGTGGGTGACGAACCGGGCACGGTTGCGGATTTCGACGGACTGAAAGTGGATACAATGGGCAGGACGGTAGCTGTTAATAACAAAGAAATAAACTTAACGGCAAAGGAGTTTGATCTTTTGGAGCTGTTGATGACTCACAGCGGTAAGGTTTATTCGAGAGAGCAGCTCCTTGATGAGATATGGGGCAAGGAATATCCCGGAGATGTCAGAACTGTAGATGTTCATATCCGAAGACTCAGGGAGAAAATAGAGCTTAGCCCTTCAGAGCCCAAATATATTCATACCAAGTGGGGTGTCGGTTATTATTTCAAAGGTTAAGGTCATATTAAAAAAATTTAAAAGTCTCCGTTTCCAAAGCCTGCTGGTGTTGTTCTTCATCGGCGTTCTTCCTTTGGTTATTTTTTCATTGATTCTGTTGAACTCTTACCGTTCAAGGGCAATAGAACAGCAGACCACCAAGATCCAGATGCGGGGAGCTGTTCTGTGTAATCTTGTTTCTTCCAGTGCTTTTTTTACCAATGATGTGACACAGGAGGTAGACTCCGAACTCACGCAGATCTCTGATATATATGACGGCAGGATACTTGTGACTGATTCCAAGATGGTCATTCTCAGGGATACCTACGGGATAGAAGAGGGCAGAACGCTTCTGATAGATGAGGTTCCCGCCGTACTTGACGGGAGGGTATCTTCCGTCACCTCTATAAGAGATGAATATTTGTTGGTCGTGATGCCGGTATATCAGGCTGACCAGTCGACCATCGGCGGTGTTGTGGTCATGAACTTTTCGCTCGGTGAGGTCTACAGGATGTACAGAGGGATCCGAACGATACTGCTTACGATGCTTCCGTGTCTGGGAGTCATCGTGATCATCGTGGCTGCCCTGTATTCCGGTCAGGTAGTAAGACCTGTGGTCGAGATCACAGGTCAGGTAAAGAAAATATCCGAAGGGGATTTCTCAGAGCATATGAATGTTCAGGGATATTCTGAGGTGGAGTCCCTGTCTGATGAGTTCAATCACATGCTTTCCGATCTTCAGAACTTAGAGGATGCAAGACAGGAATTTGTATCAAATGTGTCCCATGAATTAAAGACGCCGATTACCTCAATGAAGGTTTTGTCTGAGTCCATCACCGGTCAGGAGGGTATACCTGTCGAGCTTTATCAGGAATTCATGGATGATATTGGAAACGAGCTTGACAGAATGAATGAGATCATAAATGACCTGCTATCACTGGTCAAGATGGATCCCTCATCCGCAACCAAGATCAATATTTCCGAGGTCAATGTCAACGAATTCATAGAAAATATGCTAAAGCAGCTCCAGCCTATCGCGGACAAGAGAAATATCGAGATCATATTTGAGAGCGTCAGACCCGTGAGCGCCCAGATAGATGAGGTCAAGCTCGGGATGGCGTTTAGGAATCTCATAGAGAATGCGATCAAATATAACTATGATGACGGTTGGGTGAGGGTGAGCTTAAATGCAGATCACAAATTCTTTTTCCTAAAGGTCTCAGATTCGGGAGAGGGAATACCCGATGAGCTGCAGGACAGGATATTTGAAAGGTTCTACAGGGTAGATAAGGCAAGAGCCAGGGAGACAGGAGGCTCAGGGCTTGGACTTGCGATCACAAGGAGTGCGGTTTTGCTTCATCACGGTTCGATCAAGGTTCACAGTGTTGAGCATCAGGGAACCACATTCAACGTGAGGATACCGCTCACATATATCGAGTGAAGCATGACGAGCTTGTGTCAATGAGGGAGCATTAATGATGAAGCATGGAAAAACAGTTCAAAAAAGACATAATAATATATACGGCTTGTTTATGATCATGGCTGTTTTCTTTGTGTCGGCTTTTTTTCTCACAGGGTGCGGCGAGGACAATGTGTCATCTTCCGACATTATAAAGGTTTATTATCTTGACGGAGCCGGTGAGAAGCTTGTGGCTGAGGATTATACTCTGAAAAGCAAAAAAAATGATATAAATGCCGTGATAGATGAGCTTATAAAAGCACTTGAAAAAAACGGAGAGAAGGATCGCCTGATAAGTCCGATCGAGCCCGACATTGAATTTGATGATTATTTGATCAAGGACAAACAGGTTTCTTTGTTCTTTACGGGAGCATATAACAATAAAACAGGTATCACGGAGGTGCTTTCAAGAGCTGCGATCGTAAAAACCCTGTGTCAGATAGATGAAATTGAAAAGATAGATTTTTTTGTTGAGGATCAGCCACTCATGGTTCAGGGCGAGAGCATAGGTCAGATGGATGAATCGACCTTTGTTGTTGATCTGGGAGACAGGGGAGAGCCGCAGAGCAGGATGGTGCGTCTGTATTTTGGTGACAAAACGGGCGAGAAGCTTGTTCCTGTCGATACTCTGGTCACATATCCTGCCGCGGAGAAGATGGCAAAGCTATTAGTGGACTGTCTGATAGCAGGTCCCGAGAAGATCACTGATGTTGATGTGAGCGGACTGGTTCGCACTGTACCTGCCAAAACTGTGCTTAACAGTGTCACGATCAGAGATAATATATGTTATCTGGATCTGGGAAGGCAGTTCGTTGAGCTGCTTCCGAATGTTACGTCTGATGTAACGGTTTATTCCATAGTAAATACCCTGTGTGAGCTTCCGGGGATATCCGGTGTTCAGTTCACGATAGACTCAGGAGTCAGGGAACGCTACGGAGAGAGTGAGGGCTTTAACAGGGCTTTGGAAAGGAATTTAGATATCGTATCAGGGGAGAGTTGAAATGAGAAGACCTATATGGCTTTCATTTCTTTTTATCATAATATGTATCTTTTTCTTTTATGATCCGCCTGATGAGGACGAATTCTCAGACTGTGCCGGACAAACTGCTTTATATGCCGTGATTGCCGATATTACCGGTTCGGGTGATGATAAGATACTTGAGTTAAAGGAAATATCGGACGGGCAGGGCAAACAATACAGTCTGAATGTCAGGGCATACATATCAAAAGATAATCATTCCGGTAAAAAGAAATGTTCATTTGATGATCTTAAAATCGGTAATTCTATCAAGATCAGCGGTTCTTTAAAAACACTTAAAGAGCCCGGAAATCCCGGTCAGTTCAATGAAAAAGAATACTATCTGTCCATGGGTGTAGGTGCGAGGATATTTGCTTACAGTGTTGTGGTAACGGATGAAGGGACAGACATAATTGCGGATCTTCTGTGCAGAGCAAGAGGTTTTTTTAGTGACGCCTTTTACACGGCTTTGCCAGATACGGAAGCGGGTATATTGTGCGCGATGCTTCTTGGGGAAAGATCCGGTCTTGATGAAGAAATAAAAGATCTCTACACTTCAAACGGAATAGCACATATACTTGCTATATCCGGACTCCATATATCCCTGATCGGAGCGGGGTTGTTCTTTATTCTCAGAAGATATGTAATGCCTATGCACTTTGCATGTGCCGTAACCGGAATTATACTTTTTCTGTATGCAGAGCTGACAGGATTTTCATTGTCGACCTGGCGTGCCGTGATAATGATGCTCATTATGCTTGGGGCGAGATTTTTGGGAGTAAGATACGACAGGCTGAACGCCCTTTCACTGGCAGGCATAACAGAGCTTGTCATAAATCCCTGTGCTCTTTTTCAATCAGGCTTTTGGCTTTCATATGGAACGGTGTTTGGAATAATCATTTTTGTTGACGAATTTAGGGGCTTAAAGCTTCAGAGCCACGGCAGAACACTATCATTTATCTTTGATTTTATTTCCGGAAGCCTTGGTGTGTTTTTGATCACTTTCCCGATGATCATTCAGAGCTATTATGAATTTCCGGTGTTTTCAGTGATCATCAATGCTGTTATTCTTCCGCTTATGAGTGTATTGATAATAGCAGGGATCGCAGGAGGCACAATGTTTTTAATATCGTCAGCCATATCTGAGTTTTTATTTGGCACCGTATATTATATACTGAGACTTTACCGTATGATCTGTGAACTCGTTGTATCACTGCCACACTCCGTTATCATTACGGGGCACAGGGGATTTTTTTCAGTTATATTGTATTATGTGATAATGGCGTTGGTCATTCTGTTTATTGATCTGCTAAAGAAAAGGAATAAAAAAAGAATTCAGGGAAGGATAGTTTCCGTGGCTTTAAAGCATCTCAGCAATAATGCTTGTTTTTTTCTGATCATATCTGTTCTTGTGATAAATATAACATTATTTATATTGCCCGTTACGGCTACGGAGGACACCTTTTTTAACAGCTTTTCTCTAAAAGGTCTCTCCATCACCAATCTTGATATAGGTCAGGGGGATTGCACATGCATCAGGCTAAAGAGCGGTGAGACGATACTCATAGACGGAGGAAGCTCTGATATAAAGGAGATCGCAAAGTACAGGATAGTTCCTTTTCTAAAATATTACGGTATCGGCAGGATAGATCATATGATAATGACTCACAGCGACGAGGATCATATCAGCGGCATTAAGGAGATAATTGAGAGAGAGGATCACTTCGGCTTAGAGCTTGGGAGTCTGATAATGCCTGATATTTCAAAACCTGATGATAATTATAAAAGCTTGGAGCAGGCAGCTAAAGAGGCAAAGGGTCTCTCGCTGATAAAAATAAAAGCCGGTGATGAGCTGAGGCTCCATGATGTGCGGCTTTTTTGTCTGCACCCATACTTAGGTTATGATCATGAGGATGCCAATGATTATTCTACTGTGATCGGACTGGAGTATGGTGCGTTTTTCGGGATCTTTATGGGAGATCTGGGATTTCGGGGCGAGCGCGAGATGATAAGATATCAAAAGGAACATAATGGCGTACTTAGAGATGTCGATTATCTGAAGGTCGGTCATCATGGTTCTAAAACTTCATCATCTGAGGAGCTTTTGTCGATCATTCGTCCGGAGATCGCTGTTGCATCAGCGGGATTTGAAAACAGATATCATCATCCTGCAAACGAGGCCGTTGAACGTATAGAAAAATCAGGTGCAAGATTTTACTGTACGAAAGACAGCGGTGCCGTGACTACCTTTACCGACGGCGAGAGTATAAACGTATATCAATTCAAGCTTGCCAAACAATGAATGAAGTTATATAATTGGGAAGGATGCACACAGTTTTTAGATGCGGAGATCTTATCAATGAATCAAATAGAAAAGGATATAAAAGAAGGAAAGTTTCACAGATTCTACCTGCTTGGAGGCGAGGAGGTCTATTTGATACGCGTGTTTCGCAAAGCTCTGATAAATAAGCTGTCTGCGGGCGAGGGGGATATGAATTTTCTCATGGTATCAGGAAATGATGCCGATATTGAGGAGATCGCTGATTTTGGCATGACCATGCCCTTTATGGGAGAGAGAAGGCTTATCGTTGTAAATGATACCGGTTGGTTTGCCGGCTCAAATACTCTAAAAAGCTATGAGAAAAAGGGAATAAATTCTGACCGGTTGATAGAGCTTCTTGGCAATCTTCCGGAGACCACGCATATAGTATTTACTGACAGAAAACTAAACAAAATGAACGGAAGAACAGCTTTTTTTGAAGGACGTTTGAATACCGGCATACATAAACCGAAGCCGTCTGATATGGTATGTGTTTTTTTTGATAAGATGAAGGGGGAAGAGCTCATCAACTGGATAGCCGGCTATGCAGCACACAGCGGCAAGCAGATCACAAAAAATGCGGCAAAGCTCCTTGTTGAGCGCGCAGGCAATGACATGTATTCACTTTCGAGAGAAATGGACAAGCTGATCGGATATTCCGGCAAAAGAAAGGGAATAGTAAATTCAGATATTGAAGCAGTTGTAGGAGGAGTCATCACTACCAAGGTCTATGAGATGATAGATATGGCAGCCTCATCAAGGAGTGATGAAGCGCTGAGACTATACAGAGATCTGGTTCTTAACAGGGAGGATCCTGCCGAGATAATGTATAGTCTCGGGATGCAGTTTGACACCCTGTACAAAATGAAGCAGTATGAGGGAAGCGGGCTAAAGACACACGAGATAGCGGAAAAGATCAAAATGAATGAGCGCATCAGATGGAAGGCACCGGGGTTTATGAAAATGGCAAAAAG
>JAGBOK010000063.1 GCA_017633905.1 Eubacterium sp.
AATAAAAAGAGTATAACAACTCACAGACAGAGATATTATACTCTATTATTACCAAAAAATCAAGAAAATAGTTTAATTTTTTGTGTATTATTAGTTACTATGAATAGTAACGATGGATGAGCACATCCACCACAACTCACAAAAGATCGGGACGGCGTTCTCTGGTGCGCTCCAGCGACTTCTCATGGCGCCATTTTTCTACATTTGCATGATGACCTGACAGCAGGATCTCCGGCACCTTTCTTCCCATGAATTCCTCGGGTCTGGTGTACTGCGGATATTCCAAAAGCCCGTTCTCAAAGCTGTCCTCTGCCGCGGAATTCTCATTGTGAAGGACTCCTGATATCCGTCTTGCGACCGCATCCATTATGACCATTGCCGGGAGCTCTCCGCCTGTCAGAACGTAATCGCCTATTGATACATCCTCAGTGCCTATCTCCTCGAGTACCCTCTCATCTATCCCCTCGTAGTGACCGCATAGAAAAGCGAGCTCATCAGCCTCCGCATATTCTGCCGCCATCTTGTGATCAAATACTCTCCCCTGCGGACTTAAATGTATGACTCTCACTCTGTGACCCGCATCGGCACACACTGCCTCAAAGCATCTCCACACGGGCTCAGCCTCCATGACCATGCCGGCTCCGCCCCCGTATGGATAGTCATCAACTCTGCCGTGTTTGTCGAGAGTGTAGTCTCTGATATTGTAAACCTTTAATCCGATATGTCCCGCATCTATGGCTCTTCCGAGTATGCTCTCTCCCATGACGGACTCTATCATGTCCGGGAACAACGTCATTACATAAAAATTCAAAACAGACTCACCTACAGTTCCATCAGCCCGTCCATTATGTGGGCTGTGACCTTTTTTTCTTCAATATCAACAGAAAGGATGCACTCGTCTATTACCGGAAACAATACCTCTTTCCCGTCTTCCATCCTGATGACAAATACAGGATTGGCTCCGGTCTCGATCACATCGACGACCTCTCCGATCTCATCTCCGTCATCACTTATCACCGTGCATCCCGGAACGTCGTAGAGAAAATACTCGCCCTCCCCGAGTTCGATCGCATCCTCTCTTGTCACCATGAGGTCACACTGATGGAAGTCCTTTACCATGTCAACATTGTCAAACTCCTCAAACTTTAGTATCACAAGCTCTTTGAAATATTTAACGCCGGTGACATGCAGTGTCAATACATCCTTATCCGTTACCAAATAGACCACATCCAGATCCCTGAATCTCTCCGGATCAGATGTGGTCGGATAGACCTTGACCTCGCCCCTCAGTCCGTGTGCCTTAGTAACGACACCGACACGGAGCATATCGTCAATATTTAATAGTTCTTTACTATCTGTCATTTGATGTCTACCATGATCTTCTTGTCAGTATTTATCCCGCCTGCTGCGCGCACCACCGTTCTTATTGCCTTGGCGATACGCCCCTGCTTGCCTATGACCTTCCCCATATCATCGGGAGCAACGGTGAGGCTGAGTGTGATCTGGTTCTCATCCTCAGTTTCCGTAACAACAACGGATGCAGGGTCATCGACCAAAGCCCTGGCGATCGTTTCTACCAATTCCTTCATTGAATCGCATCCTCCCTAAGCTCAAATACCTGCCTGCTTAAAAAGCCTTGCAACAACATCTGTCGGACGCGCGCCGTTTGATAACCATTTTTTGGCAGCTTCCTCATCGATCTTGACCTCCGCAGGCTCCTTGTTCGGATCGTATGTACCGATCTCCGCGATGTTTCTTCCGTCTCTCGGTGATCTCTCATCCGCAACTACGATACGATACATAGCTGTCCTTTTCTTGCCGAGTCTCTTCAAACGAATCTTAACCACTTTTCTTACCTCCTGAAATTATAAATAGTTTATTATATGCTTACGGCGCATGCGCCCATAAAGCCGAATAATAATTGATGTTTTATACACAGTTTTCATGCAGGAAATCCATGTTGCTTTTGCCTCATTAAATACAGCAGACTTTTTTTCTAAAAAGGGAACCTCATGCCGCCGGGCATTCCTCCCTTTCTTTTTTTACCCTTGCCTCCAAACATGCCGCCCATCTGTTTCATCATCTTCTTGCTCTGTTCAAACTGCTTCATCAGACGGTTGACCTCTGCTATGTCAACTCCGGCACCGGCTGCGATCCTTTTTTTCCTGGACGGATTGATGATCGAGGGATTGGAGCGTTCCTTTTTTGTCATGGAGTAGATGATCGCCTCGGTTCCCTTTAGCGCGTCATCATCTATCTCGATATCCTTGGGGAGTCCCATACCGGGAAGCATTTTCAGGATGCTTGACAGTCCTCCCATTTTCTTCATATTCTGCATCTGGGCGAGAAAATCATTGAAGTCGAATTCGGCTTTTTTGAATTTTCTTGCCATATCGGCAGCCTGTTCCTCATCTATCTCCGCTTCGGCTTTTTCTATCAGAGAAAGAACATCTCCCATGCCGAGTATCCTCGATGCCATTCGATCCGGATAAAACTGTTCGAGATCAGACAGCTTTTCTCCCATGCCGACATAATATATGGGTTTTCCGGTGACTGCCCTGATGGAAAGAGCGGCACCGCCTCTTGTGTCAGAGTCGAGCTTGGTCAGGATCACACCGTCGATATTTAACTTCTCGTCAAAGGTCTTTGCAACATTTACCGCGTCCTGACCGGTCATCGCATCGACAGTAAGAACAGTCTTGTGTACATCAATGTTTTGCTTGATCAGTTGAAGTTCCTCCATCATCGTCTCATCTATGTGGAGTCTTCCGGCAGTATCAAGTATCACGAGATTGTTTCCGTTCTCGCCCGCATGCTTCATGGCAGCCTTTGCGATATCGACCGGACTGTGATCGGTGCCCATATCAAACACAGGCACACCCTGCTTCTCACCGTTTCTTTTCAACTGGTCTATCGCAGCCGGTCTGTACACATCACATGCAACAAGAAGAGGTCTTTTCCCTGCCGCCTTGTACTTCCCTGCGAGCTTGGCTGTGGTTGTGGTCTTTCCTGCTCCCTGAAGTCCGCACATCATAATGACGGTCGTAGCGGAGCCCGGTATCAGATCAAGCTCTACAGTCTCGGAACCCATCATCTCTACCAGTTCTTCCCTGACATACTTGATGACCGTCTGACCGGGAGTGAGTGAGTTGAGCACGTCCTCACCGGTTGCCTTTTCCTGGACTGTTTTGGTAAAGTCCTTGACCACCTTGAAGTTGACATCTGCTTCAAGGAGAGCCATCTTGACCTCCTTCATGGCGATTTTGACATCATCCTCAGTAAGACGACCCTTGGATCTTAATCCCTTAAAAACATTTTGCAGTTTCTCCGATAAGCTGTCAAAAGCCATGCAGACCTCCTCTCCTGATAAATCATTATCATTTACGGATGTAACGATATATCATTCATTCTTCTATCATGTTTTTTATATGACTCAATTCCGTCTGTATCATATCTATTTTGTATTCCGATCTCACATCATCAGGTATGTTATCAATCTGAGCCCCGATCCTGTCAATGCTCCTTCCGACCTCTCTCATAAACGAAAGCATACCGAGCTTTTCCTCGCACTCTCTGAGTCTTTTGGAGGATCGTCTTATAATATCATATACACCCTGTCGTGTTATATCTTTATCATGTGCTATCTCTGAAAGAGACAAATTGTCTATCAAATACTGTTCAATAATATCCCTGTATGATTCCTTCAGCATGGGACCATATATATCATACAGATCTGTCAGCTCCACCAGCTCCTCGGGTGAAGTCAGAGAGTGTACGGGTGCTTCACTCATAGCTCACCTCATTGCGATGACAAACAACCACCTGTAAAGTATTTTTCTTTACAGGTGGTAAGTATAAACCATATTCCATATATTGTCAAGTTTTTTTTATGGGCACTGTTCATTTATAACTGGTTTTCTTCCTCATCAAAAGCACACCCATGACAATTAGAAAAACCGCAATCACACACACCGTGATAAGTGTAGTGACAGACATTTCATCGGCGAGGAACGGAAGATGACTCTCCATCCACTCAGGAAAATACATGGAGGCGAGTGCTATTGAGTTGTTGAGACAATGAAAGAACATCCCGGGGAATATACTTCCCGTCTTGTATGTCAAATAAGCAAATGCCATACCGAGCAGGGCGGTCGAGGGAAATCTCATCAGCGAAGTGTGGTATATACCGAAAAACACTCCGACAAATACTATTGAGAGCCACACCGGATATCTGCTCTTAAATGCCGCAAGCACATATCCCCTAAAGAACATCTCCTCACATATCGCAGGCATCAGAGCCACGACAAACCAGACATAGATCCCCGGTCTGTCAAACATACTAAAAAGTGCATCTGAAAACTGATAGTTTTCCTCCGTGAACAATCCAGCCATGATTATGGATGTAACAAGTCCTGCAAGGATCGCTCCGATCCCGAATAAAAGAGAACCCGAGATCACTTTCATTCTGCGTTTCAGATCGTTTCTGTCAGAAACTGAATTCTCTGTCTGATCACCGTCAGGCAGAGCTGCATGTGATAATGAATTTCTCCCCGAAAGACTTCCCGGAAATCTCAGACTGAAAGTCATCGCTATATCCTTCTTGGTATACAAGACCATGAGCAACGGAAATACAAGCATTATGATCTGTGTCATGGCAACGCCGTCCAGCGCAAAATG
>JAGBOK010000064.1 GCA_017633905.1 Eubacterium sp.
CATAGACCGCTGGTTTTGGACATACATAAGTCTAAGCCACGGAACTCACGACTACTTGGGATTCTCCTTCGTCTTCGATGATCAGGGCACGAAAATGCTAAACGCGCTTCGCTTGAACGACGCATTTTCGCACCCATCGAAGACTCGGATCATCACCAAGCGTCGGTGGCACAGCCCAAGTAATACCAGCTGCTCTCACTTCGTTTTCACTCGTGATCGCAGGGCATTCCATGTTGTTCCTAAGGCTATGTATATGGCTGTTACTGAAAATTAGCTGCTTTATTGCTGAGATATAAACATTATGAATTATGATTTATCTGAGAGAATAATTACAGAGCACTATTTATGACTTGCTCCGTGAACATTGCCGAACAAGGTTAGATCAGCAGCGGATCCTGATAGAGCATTGGAAACCGTTTGTTTGAGCACAATTTTGAAGAGGATGCGGCACATAGATGAGAGTAAGACGAAGTCTTACGGATAACATATATGTGCCGCATTGTCGCACAAAATGTGCGAGTTTGGTTTCCGATGCTCTGAGGTATCAGGAGCCGATGCTGATCAACCGTCGTTCGTGCGTTCACGGAGCAAATCATTAAATAGCGCTCGTCATTTTCCTCAGATAAACCATAGTTTCTTAAAAATCAAAAAACGAGAATCAAAAACGAACCGACGCTTTAGCATCGGTTCATTTTTTAGTTTCAACTATTGCTTATATCTCCAGCGCTCGACCGAACGCTCGAAAACAGCGCTGTCAGCCCATATTGACCGTCACTTCAACAGTCTTTTTGGATGCGTCATACGGTATCACAGTTGTACCAGTGATCGTCTCGCCATCTACAACAAGGCTCTGTACGCCCTTCTCAACACCGTTCGGATTCTTGACCGTAACGTTGTAGGTAACACCCCTGTACTGACGCGTCAAAGTAAAGTCACCGAAGCCCTTCGGAACGCACGGATCGATAGACAAACCGTCAAGTGTCGGATATACACCGAGGATGTACTGTGAAACATTGGTAAATGTCCACGCCGCAGTCCCTGTCAGCCAACTGTTCTTTGCCTGACCGAAGAACTTGGCATCCTTGCCGGCGATCATCTGTGAATAAACATATGGCTCTGTCGCATGAATCTCGGAGATATCCTCGAGATATGCGGGGCAGGTCTTTTTATAGATCTCAAATGCCCTGTCGCCGCGTCCGAGCACGGTCTCCGCACAGCTGACCCACGGATTGTTGTGACAGAATATTCCGGCATTCTCCTTGTAACCCGGCGGATAAGATGAGATCTCACCGAGATTGAGATTGTATTTGGTATAAGCAGGCTGCAGGATCACGATACCGTACTTGGTATCAAGCTTCTCCCTGACAGAATCAAGAGCCTTCTTTGCAAGACCGTTTTCTACGCCAACGCCCGCAAGAACACAGAAGCCCTGTGGCTCGATGTATATCTGTCCTTCCTCGCACTCCTTGGAACCTACCTTGTCTCCGTTTGCATCATAGGCTCTTACGAACCACTCGCCGTCCCAGCCATCCTTCTCGATAGCCGCTACCATCTTGGCAACCTCGTCTCTGGCGCGTTTTGCCTCATCGGCAAGTCCTCTCGCATCACAGATGTTGGCATACTCATTGCCATACTTGACAAACATTCCCGCGATGAATACCGACTCCGCAACAGGACCCTCACTCGGACCAAAGGTCTGGAAGGATTCGCCCGGCTCCTCAGAGAAGCAGTTGAGATTCAGGCAGTCATTCCAGTCAGCACGCCCGATAAGAGGCAGATCATGCGGTCCCTTGTGGTTGATGATATAGTCAAGCGATCTGGTCAGATGCTCAAAAAGCGATGTTGCCTTGGACTCATCATTGTCATAAGGCACGCTCTCATCAAGTATCGAATAATCACCGGTCTCCCTGATATACGCGCTCGTACCGGCGATCAGCCACAGCGGATCGTCATTGAAGCCGGAGCCTATATCGGAATTCCCCTTCTTGGTAAGAGGCTGATACTGATGGTATGCAGATCCATCCTCAAACTGTGTCGAAGCTATATCGATGATACGTTCTCTCGCGCGATCCGGGATCAGATGCACGAATCCGAGAAGATCCTGACATGAATCCCTAAAGCCCATGCCGCGTCCGATACCCGACTCATAATAAGACGCGGAACGTGACATATTGAACGTAACCATACACTGATACTGGTTCCAGATATTTACCATGCGGTCAAGCTTCTCATCAGAGGACTTGACACTGAATTTGCCGAGAAGCTTCTCCCATGTGTCATTAAGCTCCTTGAATGCCGCATCCACACCGGCATCATTATTATATTTGGCAAGAAGCTCATTGGCAGGCTTTTTGTTGATAACGTTCGGCGCCTCGAACTTCTGGTCTCTCGGGTTCTCGCAATATCCGAGAACAAAAATAAACGACTTTGACTCGCCCGGAGCAAGCTTTATGTTGAGCTGATGTGAACCGATAGGATACCAGCCGGATGCTACGGAATTGTGTGAGCTTCCCTCCTCTACTACCTGCGGATCGGAAACCGGACGATAAGCCCCGAGGAACTCATCCCTGCTCGTATCATAACCATCTATATCAGCATTTACCGAATAAACAGCGTAATGATTTCTGCGCTCTCTGTACTCTGTCTTGTGATAGATGGTCGAACCAATCACCTCGACCTCTGCGGTATTTAAGTTGCGCTGGAAATTCGTCATGTCATCCATCGCATTCCATGTACAGAACTCAATGTATGAAAACAGCTTGAAATCCTTTTCTGATGATCCCTTGTTGGTAAGCGTCACACGGTTGATCTCGCAGGTATCATTCACGGGAACGAATGCAAGCACAGATGCCTCAAGGTCATTTTTCATGCCGGTGATGCGGGTGTAACCCATACCATGACGGCACTCATATGAATCGAGGTCTGCTCTCACCGGCTGCCAGCCCGGAGACCATACATCGTTACCATCCTTGATATAATAATAGCGTCCGCCCTCATCGTTGGGGATATTGTTGTAACGATACCTGGTCAGGCGCAGCAGCTTCGCATCCTTGTAGAAGCTGTATCCTCCCGCTGTATTGGAGATCAGGGAGAAAAATGAATTGCTCCCGAGATAATTGATCCATGGAAGCGGGGTCTTGGGGGTGGTGATGACGTACTCTTTGTTCTCATCATCAAAGTAACCGAATTTCATGCTGAATCCTCCTGTAAACTATTTTTTCACGGGCATTTATATCAAAAAAATGCCCGCAACATTCATAAGTGAAACATCAGAAAAGATCTATCGGCGGAAGCTCAAATGAAGACTCTTTCTTCCCTGTACGCTTGATAACTTCAAGGCACATTCTGGTGTTGTGATAAGGACACTTCCAGATGCCGACCGCCGGAAGGGATGTGATGGCATTGCCGCTCGCATCAAGCTCCTGTATCCATTCAAGTCCCTCTCTGCTGTCTATAAAATGGCTCTTGATAAACTGCCATATATCTTCAACGACCTGCAAATACTCTGTCTTGGACTCGTCCTTCTGATACGCGTTGTAGAAGCCGACCATAGCCTCGCACTGACCCCACCAGTTCTTGTTCTTGCGGATATTGCCATTCTCAGACTCCATGTATATCGAAGACTTCATGGAATCAAGAGCCAGATCATATATGGTCTGAACAAGGTTCGTCGTAATAGGCTCGATCTTGGCTATATACGACGGATCACCAAGCACCTCCGTTCCCCTGTCGAGCAGCCATGACGCCTCAATATCATGACCGAAGGAATGAAGATCTATGATCGCGTTGAAGCTCTCGTCAAAAAATACCTCGAGTCTGTGTCTTCTTGGAGAATATATTTTGTCAGTAAAAATATCAAGAAGCTCCCTGATCTTGTCAGCCACCTGCGGATAACCACTCACACGGTAAAGCTCCGTATATGCCTCGAACACATGAAGATTCGTATTCATCGTCTTGGCAGCCTCCACACCGTTCTCGGAGAGCTTTTCATTCTCAGCCCATCTGAAGTCTCTTGTAAATGACTCCTTGTAGCCGTATTCGTCACGCATCTCCTGTTCCAGAAGATCATATATCTCCATGGCTCTCATAAGAGCCTTTTCATCTCCCGAAGCTTCATAATAAGAGGAGATGGCATACAAAGACATAGCCTGACAATAGCCGTGTTTGAGATCCTCTGCCGGCTTGCCGTCAGATGTTACCGACCAGTATACGCCTCCGAACTGCTCATCCCAGAGGGGTCCTGTCAAAAACTCATACGCATGCTTCGCATACGGAAGATATTCAGGATCTTTTAATACCGTATATGCGTTGGAAAAAGCCCAGAGAATTCGGGCGTGAAGTATACCGCCCTTGACCGCGTCACGTCTCAGTGTCCCGTTAAACTCCATCCTGCCGTAATATCCGCCATTCTCATCATCCTTTAGCTTCTCCCAGAATGGAAGGATGTGTGTAGTAAGCTCTGTCTTTACCTCTTCCGCTACATCTTCGATCATACAAACAGCTCCCTTCAATTTTGTTACTCATTTTCTGCTCGCACGCCGCCCGCCGGTCAGCTTCATCTGACTTCATCGGTCGGTATGCACGATCGGGCAGGGAAGATGAGATCGCACCCTGCTCGCCTGCGGGTCTGCGTGCCCGGAATCAACTAAATTACTTATGCAGCTCCTGCGATATTAGAAAAACACTGATATCTCAGTGTTTTCTAAAAGACGAACCGCCCTATTCTGGTTCGTCATTATATACTTCTATGGAATAATCCTCGAGATCCCATATCAGACCATGCTTTCTGAAAACATCCGTAAAAGCATCGACCATGCCCTTGCCTGCGGGCATACCATCCCAAAGATAGAGATATATCTCCTCATATATCTCCTGCTCACAGCTTATATACATTTCGATACCGCTGTCCAATGCAAGGATATCCTTGTAAGCGGCATATTTCTCATCCTCAAACTCCCCGAACTCCACACACGCATCCTCAAAATGTCCGAGCACGGTGTCCCTGTCATCAGCCTGCTCCTCGGAAAAAAGATAAGCGCTCAGCTCTCTGTAATCTATATGTACATCATCAAAATACATGTTGAGACCAAAACCCCAGCTCCTATCCCACAGGTACGGAGCCAATTCGACCGCGATCTCCCTTGCGATGTCTATTTTTTCTTCTCTGGTACGCTTTTTCATAAAAATCCCTTTCCGGTCACCATCAGAAAATAAGAAAACCACTGCCGGCGCAAAAAACCGACATGCTCCACCGTATCACACACATAGACAATTATACTATAAGTGGTCGGGGTTGTCAATGTTTTGCCATAAAAATATCGTTAGCAACTCTTATAACAGGTTTTCAAGAGTTTCAAACAGCACATCGGGCTGTACCGGCTTGGAAAGGTGCGCGTTCAATCCTGCCTGCAGGCTCCTCTGCACATCCTCATCAAAGGCATTGGCGGTGAGGGCTATAATCGGTATCTGTTTGGCATCTTCCCTGTCAAGCTCCCTGATCGCGGTCGTTGCCTGAAGTCCGTCCATCTCCGGCATCCTCATATCCATCAGGATAGCGTCATAATACCCTTCCGGTCGGGATGAGAACATGTCAAGGGCTATACGTCCGTTCTCCGCGTGATCCGCGGCGATCTCCTTCATTTTGAGAATCTCCAACATTATCTGCGCATTTATCTCCATGTCTTCCGCAAGAAGGATCCTTCTGCCTGTAAGAGAAGCCTTGGCGGTATTTTCTTTTTTCTTCAGCTTCTTCTGTCTGATCGCCTCCCTGAACTTCTCCATGAGACTTCCCGACATGATGGGCTTGGACATAAAGCTGTCAACTCCCGCCTCTCTCGCATCATCAAGCACATCCTCATAATTGTACGCCGTAAGAATGATGATCGCAGACTCATCTCCGATGAGCTCCCTGATAAGTCTGCTCGTCTCGACTCCGTCCATCCCTTCCATTTTGAGATCGACGACGTAGAGCTGGTAGCTGTCCTGTCTCGCGTCATGCACCTTGATCATATCGATCGCCTCGGCTCCCGAGAGTGCCGTATCGACAGCCATTCCCTCCCGGTTCAGAACAAGCTTTGCATGGTCACAGGCTATCGGATCATCGTCTATCACAAGCACCTTCATATCCTGTGGTCTTATTTCTATATCTCCGGAGTTCTCACTCTTTTTTCTCTCCGATTCAAGAAGCGTGACTGTTACGGTAAATGTGGTGCCTTTTCCCTTCTCGCTCTCCACACCTATCTCACCGTTCATCATATCAACGATACTCTTGGTAATTGACATTCCAAGTCCCGAGCTTCCGTATTTATTGGAGGCACTCGCATCCTCCTGACTGAACGTATCAAAGAGCTTCGGGATGTATTCCTTTTTCATGCCGATCCCGGTGTCTGATATAGTAAAGCGGAGCGTGGTTTTTCTGTCAAAGGACGCTGTTTTTTCTATATCAAATGTTACCTTGCCGCCCTTCGGGGTAAACTTGACGGCATTTCCCAGAATATTGATCAAAACCTGGCGAAGCTTCGTGCCGTCGCCTATGTAATAATCGCTCATCCCACCCTTTATGTTGCATTCGTAGGTAAGCCCTTTGTCCTCGCACTGCGCGCCGAATATAATATTGATCTGTTCGATCAGGTTCAGGAATTCAAACTCCTCATTTTGCAGCGACATCCTGCCCGACTCTATCCTTGACATGTCGAGTATGTCATTGATAAGACTCAGCAGATGCTCGGCAGACGCACCTATTTTTTTGAGATAATCTCTCGTGGTCTCGGAAATATCCGGATCGTTAAGTGCCAGTGAATCAAGCCCTATGATCGCATTCATGGGAGTACGGATCTCATGACTCATGTTGGATAGAAATGTAGTCTTGGCTCTGCTCGCCTCCTCGGCTGCTTTGAGGGCATCGTTGAGTGCCTGGCTCTTCGCCATCTGGTCTCTCATCTCATCATCAATATCGGTAAAGCCCACACCTACTGCGTGAAGCTTGTCATCTGCAGCACCGCTCTTGTGTCCGACTCCTGCCATACGGAGCATCTCATACATCTCTCCGTCTTTTTTAATGGTCAGATATCTGTATGCTATTATCTTCTGATTCTCGAGAGCCTTTTTGATATTGTCAGATCTGATGAATTCCAAAAAACCGTCTCTGTATTCTTCGGCGACATAGCTTTTGGCGTAGTCGGTAAAGGTCTCATAAAAATTGAAGCGCTCGCCCTGTATACCCTGTGTCTCGTCCTCATCATCACTTCTGTAGCATATGGTCTCTCCGGTATCAAGATCTACATAGTACACGCTCTTGTAATCGGAAGCCATGGCGTTGATCATGGAGTCCTGCTCCGCTCTCTGCTCCTCCTGTGCCAAAAGCTCGTCCTGAAGGGCAATCCTCTCCTCCATCTCCTGCTGCTGCTGTTCGGATATTTCTCTTTCCAACACAAGATTTGCCGCTCTTTTGGTCTGGGATATCAGGATTCCAAATATCACAAAAAGCACGAGTGCCGTAGCTACTGACTGTATAACGCTCCTCAATATGATGCCGTTGGATATCTGGGCTATCTGGTCAGAGATCACGCTCTCCCTGATCAGATATGTGAGCATCCAGTCCGTATTATGCACGAGAACATAGCACAGCGTCTCCCTGACATTGTTGTAGGTAAATGATACTACTCCCCTGTTGCCGTCAGTGAAATCTTTTTTCATCTCCCCAAGGCTGTATCCCGTATCAAAGCTGTCCGGATCCAGAGAACTGAAAAGATTGTTGTCATCAGCCGCACCACCGAGGACTTTCTCGGTAAGAGTCGTGCCGTCACTTAAATACAGATTGCAAAACGTAGTGTTGTTATTCTCTGACTGGAGAGAGACCACCTCGAGAAGATGCTCCATACTCATCTCCATGAACCCCACTACAAGATGGGTATTACCAAGCGGTATCCTGTCAACAGGCATCGCGATTATCACCTTTATATTTTCACTGCTTGTATTCTTGATTGATACCTCGGGATCCGACAGCGTATTGTAATCAAAATCATAAGAATCTATATCATCCCTCGTTCCTTTGGATGTATATATAAGCCCGTTTTCATCGACAAATGCGAACTTTTCGAGACTGTAAAGCTGCTTCATCCTCGCCTGATATGCCTGGAGCTTTACCACCGACGAATGGTCTTCCTTCTCCATCATCCCTATCGCCAGATCAAGATCCTTCATGTATCTTTCAAGAGTTGAGGCAACGACCTGCTCACGTCTGCCGGCAAGCTCATCAAGATATAAAAGGCTGACGTTTCTAACCGCTGTCTCGGTATCGGAGCTTGCGCTCGTTCCCATCCAATAGGTTCCCGCTATCAGGACAAGCGCAACTACAAGGCTGCCTATGATGGCAACCCGCACCGTGAATTTTGAGTTTTTTATCTTTCCTTTTTTCAATTCCGGTACCTCCTCACAGCCTGTCCCAGTTGAGCCTGTTTACGTCTCTTACTATCTGATCATATCTTTCTTTTGCCTCGTCGGGGATCCTGTAACCCTTCAACGGCTCCAAAAGATTTTCTATCGCTTCGTCGTCAAATTCCTTCGCATATTCGTGGATCGCGGCAAATACCTCCTCGAGCTGGTCAATGGGGATCTCGGGGCGCTCGTCTGCTATGGGATTATTTGAGATATCTGCTCCGGACAGATCACCGGGATTCCCATCTGCTTTATGCTGTCCGGGTTCTGTGCCGAACTGATATCCGCCTCCCATCAGGCTGTCCGGAAGAATACCGCGGTATTTATAATACAGGCTCTGATACCAGTTGATGAGCTCCGTGTGATGAGCCTTTATGAAGCTAATGTCTCCTCCGTCACCCGCTGCCTCCATGCGCTCCGCAAGGCTTCCGAGTCCCTCCTCACCTATGATGCGCGAGGTTGACTTGAGGGCGTGGACCTTGATGGTATAGTTTTCCCAATCCTCACTCTCATAAAGACTCTTTAGCTCACAGGCATTATCTGCGAGCGAGTCGAGGTAGAGATCTCTCGTGGATATCATGAAATCATCATCTGCCGGAGATGTCTCGTATGCTGTCTGAGACGGGGCTGTCGGGGATGTCCCGTCTGCCGCCTGAACCGATCCCGCCGGAGCCTCCTCATCTGCCAGAACCCGAGGCACAGCTTCTGCCGAAGTTTCCTCGCCTGCCGGATGTATCTTCTCCTCCGGCAGATATTTTTTTAGCTGATCCTCCAGGATCATCGGATCTATCGGCTTGGACAGATAATCGGTAAAGCCCTTGTCCATATAGAAGCTTTTCGCGTCATCTGCCGAATTGGCAGTAAGTATGATGACGGGAACTTCTCCGTTCAGATGGTCAGTCTCCCTCATGCGCTCCAATGTCTCAACACCGGTGAGTGTCGGCATCCTGTCATCAAGAAAAATGAGATCATAGCGTTCTTTTTTTATAACATCGAGAACCTCCATGCCGCTCTCACAGGTATCTATATTTACCATTGTTTTTTTGAGAAGGTTTTGGATCACCAGAAGATTCATCGGAGTGTCATCCGCAACAAGTATCCTCGCGTCCGGCGCGGTAAAGCTCTCCTGATAGCGTTTTCTGTTTGCCCTGACTTTCCTTAGAGCCTCCTCATAATCGCCCATCGGCGTATCGTTTGCGACCCTTTGTCTGAGAGAAAAATAAAAATCAGACCCTTCGCCGTAAACACTTGAAACCTCGAGACGGCTACCCATCAGCGCCAACAGCTCGGTCGTTATACTCATTCCAAGCCCCGTGCCCTCGATATTTTTATTTCTCTTTTCCTCGATCCTCTCAAACTTCGCAAAGAGCTTTCCTATATCCTCCTGTCTGATCCCGATACCGGTATCCTTCACATGCACCTCTATAATTACTTCATGGGGTTCACCAGAAACAGATCGGACTGCGACAGAGTCCTCATCATCATCTCTTACTATCCTGATCGACAGGGTAACAGAGCCTTTTTCCGTGTATTTGACGGCATTGGTCAGTATATTGGTGATCACCTGCTTGATCCTCACCTCATCACCCACCATAGCAGACGGGAGCGTCGGGTCTATATCCAATATAAGTTCAAGCCCCTTGTCCTCGGCTCTGCCTGAGATCAGAGTCACCAGATCATTTACTATGGATGCCGTCTGGTACTCATCATCCACTATGGACATCTTGCCCGCTTCTATCTTGGACATGTCAAGTACGTCATTGATGAGACTTAACAGTGAATTGCCCGCAGTCTTGATATTTTCCGCATAGTCGATGACGGAGTCCTGGTCGCTCTCCCTTATCACCATTTCATCCATACCGAGTACGGCATTGATTGGGGATCGCAGCTCGTGGGTCATATTGGAGAGAAAAGCGGACTTCGCCTCATTTGCCGCATTTGCAAGCCGTGTCATCTCTATCAGATCACCGGTCACTGCTTCCATAAAATTCATCAATCTGAACTCGAGCGGGATTGCACCGTGTGACCTCTCTAACTCCTCAGAGAAGGTCTCGTACATCAAATCCTCATCATTAATCTCGACGGAAACAGGCTCTCCCTCCCTGATCCCGACAGCAACAAGAGCAGAGTTTAAGTCTCCTCCCCTCCTGCTTGAATGATATATTTCAGAGCTTCCGTGAACAACCGTAAGTGAAGGACATATTTTTTTATAAAAATCTATCTCATGTGTCTCCTGATCCTTTAGAAATGCTATCCTGTTGCCGCATACAGTGAGAAACATCGCCTGCGGTCCAAAAGCCAGATAGGCCATGGAATCCTCATATATCTCTGAAAAAATTCTCATCTGAAGCCCATAAGAAAAACGCACCTTCTCGCCTGTTTTGAGTGGTGCTGAGAAAAAAAGCGTTCCTTTATCATCACAGCCTACGGGTATCCTCGCAACCGTAAGTCCCTCTCTGTCTATAATAAGAGGAAACTCGCATGAATTGACGGGGGTGATCTGTCCGGGTGGGAGTCCCAGATACTTCTGATATATCTCTGCGGCAGGTCTTCCGTCAATCTCGGTCACATAATAATTGCTGTCCATGCCGGTTATCGTCATTATCTGACCTACGGGTGTCCAACCGTAATTGTAGGTCGCATAGAGATGCAGATCAAGCCCATAAAACGCTGCTATGGCAGCGCCTTTTTTATATACGCCCGAAGCATCATACACATAAGAAACGTTCTCTCTGATATCACGCTCGCCAAAATCCATCGCTATACTGGCCGAGGTCGCCCCAAATATCGGTACCTCCTCGGGTATCAGACTGCCTATATGATCAGTGACCGTATCGCAGTTGATATAGAGACCTGAGATAAAGGTCATCACACCCTTTAAGTGATGAACACCGGCAAGGTCTGATCCTATGGCATCACCAAAATCACTCTCATTTTTATATTTCTCATAGTCATATAGTTTCACTTCTGCAGATTTTGATTCAAAAAACAGCACGCATATATCAGTCTCATCTTTTAACACAGGTTCTATAGCTATCACTCCGACAGAAGAAAAGGATGTTGTCCCGAAAAAAAGCGCATCCGGAAGAAACCTTGCAATAAGCTCCCTCTGAAGGTTTATCTTCTTTTCATCCCATGTTTTTTCATAGATGATAAGGAGCGTTTCGGCATTGTTGTTATAATTGTACTGAAAAGAAGCGTCTTCTATGATTTCGTAGAAACCGGTCGTAAAATCGCCATCAATATGATAGTTTTTCTGGATCATTTTTTTCTCCTGAGTCAGCTTGTCTTCTAAAGAGCGAAAGCTTCGGAGCATACCCTGAGGGCTGTCTCCGAAGCTGTGTATCCCCGGTCATTCAACTGCGGTCAGCAGATAAATAAGCGGTGAGTTCCAGTATATCGTTACCTCGTTGGTCGAATAGCTCTGATCGGAATCCGCGTAGCACTTGGCAGGCGCGTTCTCTGCCAGTACGGACTTCGCGTAGGGATCTTCAAGCGCGGAGTCGGGACCTCCGACCAGCATACCCGGGACAGCCTTCCCCACCGCCTGTGACGGACGATGGTGCGGATGAGCGGATGCCATCTCGCCAAAGCCTGTCACAAAACAATACCCTGTGGCATTCTCACCAAGCAGATATGAGAGCTGTCTCTTTGCTGCTGTTTTGTATGTATCGCTTTTATTTATCCTGTCTGCCATGATAAAAAGCATGCCATCATTGGCTATACCCATATTTGAACCCCACTCAAACTCCTCGGATCTGTTGATCCCATAAGGACTTGCGTCGGCGTTTGATTTGGTCTGGGAGAGCACAGCATCAAAGGCTGCCGCTATCCTGCTGTTGTCAGCGGAGTAGTTGTCCCCTACTTTCGGATTCATGAGTGCCGCATAACAGCCGTAGAGTCCGACCTCAGTCCATCCGAGTCCTCTCATAAACATGGATTCCTCCGTATAGAGACTGATCGCGTCGCCGTATGTACTGTTTCCGGTCGTGCGGTACAGCTCGGTCGCTGCCCAGAATCTCTCATCTCCGTCCTCTGTGTCCGGATATTCACCGGTCAGAACATCTCCCGGATTGGTATAATTCTTGACATCCTTTTGTTTCTTCAGATAATTCCATGATTTTTTCGCTGCCTTCAGATATGTCTTGGCGGCACTCTTGAAAGAGGCATTTCCGCTCTCGCCATAAATTCTTGCCGCCATCGCCATGACAGCCGCAAAGTCTCCTGTCGCGGGCGTAGAGGAATAGCTCACTATCAGATCATCAGTCTCCTCCTCGGGCATCACAACACCCGGGAAATTGAGACAGGTCACCTTGTGATAGACTCTGCCGTCCTCGCCCTGCATCTTTAACAGCCAGTCGAGCTCGTATTTTGCCTCCTGCAGCAGATCATCAACACCATCACCGCTGTACGGAGTTCCCACATCATCGATTATTTTTTCCGCCGAATAGCTCTCATAGGCAAGCAGGACATCTGCCACTGCCTTGGCTCCGGCTACCACATACCGCCCATAGTCACCGGCATCATGCCATCCGCCGGAGACATCTATGGTCACATCCGGATCCCAGTACAGATGCGCTTTCTCAGTGTGGCACTCATCATGATGGAACTTCCCGGCATATTTTTTATCAAGCTTCTCACCGCAACGCTGCATATAGAGCATCTTGATCGCCGCCCTGGTCAGCTCCGAATATACATCCTTTGCTATCACAAATTCAGGCGACTCCCTGCCGGAAGCTGTCACCCTGTATCTGCCCTCTTTGGTAAAGTCAGAAAAATCAGCTATCTTGTCAGTCTCATCAGCGCTCGGATTTGCTATCGTAGAACCAAGCGTACCGGTGTAGACCTCGTTCCCCTTGTCATCTATGAGCTTGAACTCATTTGTATCAAGTCCGACATCTGCAAGCACGGCAGTCTTTACATCATCCGGATAATAGCCGACCTGATTTACCCTGATGCCTGTAGGATCGACCTCCTCGGCTGCGACGGCATTGGAATCATCTTTTAAGATCAGCTTCATATTGTCAAAATATATCTGATGCTCGCCCACACCATCATCTGCCGCACCGATATATCCCATATTGAATACAAGTCTCGGCGCGGGATCGGAAGGCTCGTTCATCGTAAAGGTGTAGTCGTAGGACTGCATCTGTTCCGTCAGCTTGACAGGGGATTCAAAATAGGCATGATAGTCACCGCCGTTTAGCTGTACCCTGACAAGTATTTCTCTGGGGATCGTCGATCTCGCATCAAATGAGAGCTCGTACTCGGCTCCCTCACTGATCCCAAACCCGTCATAATAGGTCTGGACTGCGTGCTGTACCTCACCGAGACTTCTGATGCTCACTACCATCTCGCTGTTTTCCAACGATGATGAGCCTGAGCCTCCGCTCTCCTTGTATATCGCCCATGCGCTCATCCCGTCAAATCCGCCGTCCTCTATCAGATTGTTCGGATCGGCGCCGGCATCCTCTTCATCCGCCTGTTCTTCCTGCATATCGGCAGCCTCATCCGTCCCGACCTCTGCTGCCTCTTCGCTCACGGCAGAGCCGGATGCCGCATCGTCTTTTTTCTCTGCTCCGGAACCGCATGCAGTGAGAGAAAACGACAATGCCGCCGCAAGTATCATTGCCATTCCTTTTTTCAAATATTTTTTGATCATAAAACCCATCCTCCTGATTCTTCCCATTTATTGCTATTTAACAGTTACTATTCACGGCTGATAGATATGAATAGTAACATTTAACAGCCTGTGCCGGACTACAGATTTTTTTTACCAGTACACCCTCAAAAGCTTTCTGTATTTTTTTATCACCTTTTTAAGCCCCTTGGCACTGTCTTTTGAGATTACGCACTTGTACTTTTTCCCATCTACGGTATCACGCACGATTATCTTTGGTTTTTTTGCTGAGAGGATCCTGAGCAGCTTGTCTATTCTCGTAAGTCGGGTATTCTTGTTTGATGAGAGATAAAAGGTTCCGTTCGTCCTCACCTGCCAGCGGATATAGCTTCCTATGGTCTTGTGTGAGCAGGATGTGGAACCGGATACGGTGAAGCTCTCACCGCCTCCCGCAAATTTCAACTTCCTGAAGCTTCTTGATACCCTGTTTTTGATCTCAACAAACGAGGACAGCTTGATCCCAAGTAAAAGCTTTGACGAGGAACCGTCTTTTTTGCCTATGATCTCGGGATAGAGGATGATAGTCTCATCACCGGAGCCATAGGTGTAGTTCTCAGGATGGAGTCTCCACGCCTTATAAAAAAAGCCAAAATATGTAAGTGTCGACTGACTGCTCCCCTGATTCGTAAGAAGCATTTTTTTGCCTCTGACACTGACCATTTTTTTCTTTAATTTGGAAAAAGATGCCTTTTTTGCCGTGACTGATACGATACAGGTCATGGTCTTTACTTCGAGTCCGAATTGTAAAACCTTCACCGTAATGACGGCATTCCCGGGATTCTCGCCGCGAACGACCCCATTCGGTGTTACGGTGGCTACATTCATATCAGATGACGACCAGAGTATATCTACCGAATCGCCGGTAATGACGCCGCTCACTCCGAGCGTCTCCTCCTTGCCCGGACGCAGTGAAAGTCCCATACTGCTGAGAAGTACAGCTTCCGGGTCTATCGGGACATCAGGCGAAGCCGTAGGCACGGCAGTTTCATCAGGCGGCAACGGAATGACCTCGCCCATAGGTGTAGGCGAGGGAGTGGCATCGGGCGACAACGGAATGACCTCGCCCATAGGTGTAGCCGTGGCAGCAGCATATGACAATGAGATATCCTCATGCCCCGACAGCGATCCCTGATCGTGGGAGCAGACCGCGTCTGCACGGTTTATCGATGCTGCCGGCTGCATACCAAGTGCTGTTACAAGCACAAGTGCCGCTATTTGAAGGTGTTTCTTTTTTTTTCTCATTCCTATCACCAGCCTTTGATTTGTTTTGTTATTACAGTGATTCTTGGTATCTAAGAATAATCTTTCTTAAAATCATGGAATGCGGTTTCTTTATCTGCCCTTTTTCTCTCCGTTCCGTTGACATACATTCTTAAATTCTAATACAATAAGCGAATAGTAACACGTTTCCTGTTACTACGATCTGAGCAAGGGGGAGGTGGACACCATGACAGCATCAGGCATTCCGGGGCTTTTGCGTGAGCTGCGCATTGCCAACTGCTTCACGGTCGATGATGTGGCAGAATATCTGAGCAATACAGTAAAAAGGGTCTCAGCAAAAACGATCTATGGATGGGAAAACGGCGTGTCCACCCCAAGCGTCCCTTTGTTTCTGACTCTTTGCGAAATGTATGGTGTCAGGGATATCAGCATCTTTTTGGATACTATCTCATCCCATGCGGAGGACACATCCGCAGAAGCCGGCACGACTCCCGCACAGTCCGAAAGCTCCGCAGATGCCGGCACGGCTCCCGCACAGCCCGGGCGAACCGGGGCAGCCGTTGACGCGGCTTCCGCAGACGGATCCTCCCAAGGCACTCCGCCAAAGATCAGCGAAGCCTTCGGACCTGCTTCAAGCGGTATCGGTGGAACCTCTACCTACTTTCTCACTCCCAAAGAGGCAAGGCTCATAGAAAAATACAGGAACAACAACTATCTGAAACCGATCATCCATCAGATCTACGGTCTCGAATAAGTCTCCTGACCTCTAAGCCCTGCCTGTCTTTTAACTTTTTTGGCAGATACCGGTCCGGTTTACGATCAGACTATTTTATCTGTATACTGATCCTCACTTTGACTTTTTGACAGATCCTTTTTTTGCCGGCGTATCTTCTTTATAATCATATTCCAGAACAATAGTCGTCAGAGGCGCAAGATACAGCTCTATCTCGTATCCCTTCACATCCTCATCCTTGTCATTTTTTACTGTCGCTCGTTCGGCTGTGATCGGCTTCCCGTTGATCCTGCCCTGTCCTCCGAAACGCTCCTCATCGGAGTTTAGTATCTCTTTGAAACGACCACCGCACGGCGCCTTGCACCGATAATTGGTATGGGCGATCGGAGTAAAATTCACTATGAACAGCAGCTGTTTTTTCGCTGACTTACCGCGGCGTATAAATGATACCGTAGAGGTCTGCGGTCTGCGGCAATCCATCCACTCAAAGCCCATCACGTCATAGTCGTTGTAATACAGCGCGTCATGCGAGGTATAGAGCTTGTTCAACTCTCTTACATAGTCCTGCATTTTTTTGTGACGCTCATCATCAAGCAGGAACCAGTCAAGACTTCTAAACTCTGCCCACTCACGTCTCTGCGCGAACTCCTGCCCCATAAAAAGGAGCTTCTTGCCGGGATGCCCGTACATATATCCATAAGAGGCTCTGAGCGCTGCGAACTTGTCGCCTTCAAGTCCCGGCATTTTGTTGAACATCGAGCATTTCCCGTGTACGACCTCATCGTGAGAAAGCACGAGGATATACCTCTCGCTCAGATAATATGCGATCGAGAAGCAGAGCTGGTCGTGATGGAACTGCTTGAAATACGGATCGAGCTTGATGTATTCGAGAAAATCGTTCATCCAGCCCATGTTCCACTTGTACGAGAAGCCAAGCCCCTTGTCGGCAATGGGAGCGGTAACTCCTGCCCATGCCGTAGACTCCTCGGCTATCACATACGCACCGGGGTGCTCCTCGCTCATCAGGGCATTCAGATCCTGCAAAAACTCGACCGCGTCATAGTTCTCATTGCCGCCGTCCTTGTTTGCGACCCACTCGCCGTCTCTCTTGCCGTAGTCAAGATAGAGCATGGATGCCACGGCATCGACTCTCAGCCCGTCAACATGGAACTTCTCTACCCAGAACATTGCGTTGGCAACGAGAAAATTCTTGACCTCCTTGCGGCCGTAATCAAATATATATGTACCCCAGTCGGGATGCTCTCCCCTGCGGGGATCCGGATGCTCATAGAGAGCCTGCCCGTCAAACCTGCCGAGGCAATGCTCATCTCTCGGGAAATGCGCAGGTACCCAGTCAAGGATGACCTGTATCCCCCTCTTGTGCATCTCATCGACAAAATACATAAAGTCTGTCGGAGTTCCGTAGCGGCTCGTCGGAGCATAATAGCAGCCGACCTGATAGCCCCATGATCCGTCAAACGGATACTCGGCTATACCCATGAGTTCAAGGTGCGTATAGCCCATATCCACGAGATAATCTCCGAGCATGTCCGCCATCTCGCGGTATGTGTAAACACCGTCGTCATCGTCTTCGATTTTTTTCTTCCATGAGCCGAGATGAGCCTCATAAATGGACATTGGCTCACGCTCCCTGTCCTGTCTGGTCTTTGCGTCACGCTTCTTCATATAGGCAGCATCATGCCACTTGTATGTATCAAGTCTTGTGATCCTTGACGCATTTCCCGGACGCAGCTCACAGTAGTTCCCGTACGGGTCGGTCTTGAAAAGCCTCTCGCCGAGCCTTGTGACGATCTCGTATTTGTAAACGGCGCCCTCCCATGCTCCCGGAATAAAAAGCTCATAGATACCGCTCTCTCCGTGCAGCTCCATGTGATGCAGGCGCTCATCCCACATATTGAACTCACCGACCACACTCACTGCTCTCGCGTTGGGAGCCCACACAGCAAAGTGTGTTCCTTCGACACCGTCAATGGTCTCCATGTGCGCACCAAGCTTCTCGAATATCCTGTGATGCTTGCCCTCGCCAAACACATAGCAGTCAAAATCCGTGATCTGTTTGGGAAATGCGTACGGATCGATGATGTCAACAAAATCATCATCACCGTACTGGACACGAAAGCTGTATTTTTTGAGAAAGTCCTTTTTCTGCGTGATCGCGTAGCCAAACAGATCATCGATGCCGTCAAGACGCGCCATCTCCCCGATCTCATTGCCATCACCGTCGATCAGCCATACATGCCATGCGCACGGTCTGTAGGTGGTAAAGACCTGAGACTTTTTCTCCTTGTACTCATGACATCCAAGCAGATCCTGGGGAGCATTGATAGTGCCTTCTTTCAGCTCCTGTATCAGTGCGTCATTTGCCCATTCATTCAATAATTCTATCATTTTCCACCCTCACTTATCATAATTTGTCAAGAAGCTCCTTTACCTGTACACCAAGCTTTTCTGATTTATCCTCGGCATCAGACAGTGAATCGCCGACAACACCATAATACAGTTTGATCTTCGGCTCGGTTCCCGACGGTCTCACCGCAAGCCACGCGTCACCCTCCATCTCATAGTAGAGCACGTTTGACTTGGGAATCCCCGTAGGTCTTGTCTCTCCCGTAGAAAGATCTTTGATGATATCCTCATCATAATCTCTTGTCACAAGCACCTTGTACTCGCCAAGCTTTTCGGGCGGATTGGCGCGCAGGGTATCCATGATCGAGCGTATCTTTGCAAGTCCCTCGATGCCCTTGTGTGTGATCGAGATGACATTGTCCTTGTAATATCCGTACTTCTCATACATTTCAAGCATAGCATCCCAGAGGGTCTTGCCCTGTGCCTTGTAAAAAGCCGCAGCCTCGCAAAGCGCCATGGAAGCCACGATGGCATCCTTGTCTCTCGCATGGGTTCCGATGAGGCATCCGTAGCTCTCCTCAAAGCCGAACAGATAATGACCCTTGCCGGTGGTCTCCATGCGAAGTATCTCTCTTCCTATCCACTTAAAGCCCGTCAGACACTCCGTCACCTTGATGCCGTAGTGCTTTGCCATGGCATCTACCATATTGGTGGTAACGATAGTCTTGATAAGCTCTCCGTCATCAGGAAGAGACCCCTCTACAGCGAGCTTTTGTCCGATCTCATAGTCAGCCAAAAGGCTTCCTGACATATTGCCGGTCAGGCAGTGATACTCACCTGTCTCAGAGTCCTTGACATATACGCCCAGACGGTCAGCATCAGGATCTGTCGCCAGAACGAGATCGGCGTTTTTCTCTTTTGCCAGGGCAAGAGCAAGCTCAAAGGCTTCCGCTGCCTCGGGGTTCGGGTAGCTGACTGTCGGGAACTCACCGTCGGGAAGCTCCTGTTCCGGTACCACATACACATTCTCAAAGCCAAGCTCCTTCAACACTCTTCTCACGGGGAGATTTCCCGTGCCGTGGAGCGGCGTATATACTATAGTGAGATCCTTTGCAGTCTTGTCTATGGCATCCTGGTGCAGGACATTTTTCTTGAGCTCTGCCATATACGGATCATCTACATTCGCGCCGATCTTCTCATAGAGTCCTGCCGCAGCAGCGTCGTCTACGCTCATGGTCTTTACCGAAGCATAGTCGGTGATCGCCTTTACCTCGTCCATAATACCCTTGTCGTGGGGCGGGGTGATCTGCGCTCCGTCCTCCCAATACACCTTGTAGCCGTTGTACTCGGGCGGGTTGTGGCTCGCCGTGATGTTGATCCCCGAAACGCATCCCAGATGTCTCACCGCATATGAAAGCTCGGGAGTGGGTCTGAGAGACTCGAACACATAAGCCTTGATGCCGTTGGCAGCAAGACAGCAGGCTGCCTCATCAGCAAACTCCGGAGACATCCTCCTCGAGTCAAATGCTATGGCAACGCCTTTTTTTTGCTCTCCCTGCTTGCAAATATAGTTTGCAAGACCCTGTGTTGCCTTGCGCACCGTATAGACATTCATACGGTTGGTACCGGCTCCGATAACTCCTCTAAGACCTGCCGTTCCGAATTCAAGATCCATGTAAAACCGATCCTTGATCTGGTCGTCATCATCCGCAATGGCGCGAAGCTCTTCCTTGGTCGCCTCGTCAAAGTACGGGTTGTCAAGCCACGATTGGTACATCTCTTTGTAATCCATAGTCATTTGCCCTCCTGTTATGTATTATTTATTGTTTTGTTGCCACTATTCTCATACACGGTATTTGTATGCTCCTGCCCTAACGCCGATGCACTGCCGGCGTTTTCTGCTCCCATACATCAATCAGATGTGTTCAGATCCGGAAAGCTCAAGGTAGTATCCTCACTGTCATCAATGATCTCCATGCTGTAGCTCTTGGTCTCATAGCCTTCTCTTTGCAGGGTCACGGTGATCTGTCCGAGACACTTCACAAACGAACAGGGCGCAACTCCCTTGTAGGTGCCGTTGATATAGACGCTTGCCCCGTCAGGCGCGCTCACGGTGATCTTGTGATCAACATCATAATCCACATCTGACGGGTTTTGCACGGTACCATCGTCATCATCGACCGTTGACTCCGACGCTGTTCCTTCTCCGTCCGTATCTCCCTCATCGTCCTCTACCGCAGCTATCTCCTCGGCAAGGTCTATCCTTATCACCGGCTCGGGATCCTGGATCCTGATGATCCCGTTGTAGTTGTTGTAGCCTTCAAGGACTGCCTTCACCGAATGCCTGCCATAGTAAAGCGGAACGGGTTTGCTGTAATCAACCATCTGCCCGTTGATGTAGAGCTCCGCTCCCTCGGGATGAACGTGAAAGGTCACCCTTGAAGTGTTCGGAAGCCCTGTGGCATTTTCTTTGATATTGACCTGTGAGACCTTGTTTCTTTTGATGGTCGCCGATGTCTTGGATATCAGATCGCCGTTCTTCATCGTGAGGCTCAAACGCCCCTCCGGAACAGTAATAAG
>JAGBOK010000002.1 GCA_017633905.1 Eubacterium sp.
AGGATCGGCGGATTAAAAGAAGGCATAGTTATCGATCACATCCATGCGGGCGGAGCTATGGAGATATATAATTATCTTGATCTCGAGCACCTCGATGCGTCAGTTGCGATCATCAAAAATGCCAGATCCTCCAAAATGGGTAAAAAAGACATAATCAAAATAGAAGGCCCCATAAACATCGACTTTGATGTTCTCGGGGTTCTTGATGACAATATAACGATCGATGTGATCAAGAACAATAAGATAGTAGAAAAAAGGGTTCTTACACTTCCCGAGACTGTAACAAACATCATAAAGTGCAAGAACCCGAGATGTATCACTTCAATTGAACAGGAACTCCCCCACCGCTTCAAGCTCACAGACAGAGATCACAGGATCTACAGATGTATGTACTGCGAGCAGAGATGGCACAGGAGAAGAAAATAACTTTTTTCCTTCAGGAGATCATATCTCGTTGGCGTCAGAATCCTCTTCTCCGTCCTCCGGCGTTGCGTCAGTCTCAACATCCTTCCTGATCGTAATTTTGACTTCTGCTTTGTTTTCGGCATTTTTCTTGTAGGCTGCCGTGATCGTGACCTCACCAAAGCCCTTCACCGTGATCATACCGTGTTCATCGACCGTTGCTATCTTCTCATCACTTGAGGTAAAGGTCAGCATGGTTACAGGAATGGAAGGATCCGTGTAAACTTCGTATGCCTTTTCGTTCTCATCTTCATCCCAAAGCTCGATGGTAACAGGCTCCTCGGTATCAGCAATATCCTCTTCATAGATAAGGAAATCCAGTGACGGCTCCGCAAACTGGATCTTGATCGAGGAAGGCTCGGTCACACTGACCTTTACGGTGTCACTTTTCTTTGAATCGATCTTTGATGTGACTTTGATATCCGCGCTTCCTTTGGCAATTGCAGTGATGACTCCCTTTTTATTTACGGATACAACACTCGGTCTTGAGGATTTGAATTCAAGCTTGTTCGCGTCTTTTTTGTTTCCATCAAATTTTACATTTACCTTTAGCTTTGCGGTCTTGCCGATCACAAGGCTCTTGACGGCTGCTTTATTGGAAATGGTTACTGACTTGATCGTGGTGTCTCCTTTTGCTTTGGCAGGGATCGGTACAAGCAAAGCTGCCAGTGCAAATACAGCAATAACCGCCGTTACTCTTTTTGTCCTTGAAATAATAGCCTTCATACACATACTCCTTTCTTTTTTAATAAACACTATTGCATCTATATCCAAACGTCAGGTAAGAAAAGATATAACACTAAGTTAAACTCTAAATAACCTTACCGCTGACGATTGTTTTTGGCAAACGTTGCCATATCAGCATTTTCTTAGAACAAACCGGTGATCTTTCCTTCCCGGTTCACATCCACATGCTCTGCGGCAGGCACCTTGGGAAGTCCCGGCATCGTTACGATGGAACCGGTCAGAGCCACAACAAATCCGGCTCCCGCGCTCACATATACCTCTCTTACATGTATGACATGACCAATGGGTCGTCCGACTACTGATTTGTCATCGGAAAGAGAATACTGATTCTTCGCCATGCAGACGGGAAGTCCACCAAAGCCGAGTTCTGTCAGCTTCGCAAGCTGTTTCAGCGCGTCAGCACTAAACTCGACCGATCCGGCACCGTATATTTCCGTCGCTATGGTCTCGATCTTTTCTTTGAGAGTGATGGAATCAGGATAGAGAGGATGGTACTTGCTCTCGCACTCATCTATCATTGAGACCACGGTTTTGGCAAGCTCGACACCGCCTTCGCCTCCGTCTGCCCATACATCAGCGAGGGCGAATCTGGCACCCTTGCCCTCACAGAAATTCTTTACGAATTCGATCTCCGCATCAGTATCGGTGATGATATGATTGAGAGCGACCACACAGGGAACATCGAACTTCGCTATATTTTCAATATGCTTTTCAAGATTGACGATACCGGTCTTTAGAGCATTTAGGTTTTCTTTTTTGAGCTGATCATTGGGAACTCCGCCGTTGTGTTTGAGAGCCCTGATCGTACACACAAGGACTACTGCATCCGGGTGAAGTCCTGCTATGCGGCTCTTGATATCAAGAAACTTCTCGGCTCCAAGATCCGCACCAAAGCCTGCCTCCGTGATCGTATAATCACAAAGCTTCAAAGCCGTCTTGGTCGCGCGCACGGAATTGCAGCCGTGGGCAATATTCGCAAAAGGACCACCGTGAACAAGAGCGGGCGTGTGCTCAAGGGTCTGAACGAGATTGGGTCTGATCGCATCCTTTAACAGCGCTGCCATGGCTCCGACGGCATTCAGATCCTTGGCAGTGACGGGTTTGCCATCATAGCTGTATGCAACGATTATCCTTGAAAGACGTTTCTTCAGATCATCCATATCAGAACACAGACAGAGAATCGCCATTATCTCGGAAGCGACAGTTATGATAAAATGATCTTCTCTTGTCACACCATCAGCCTTGCGTCCGAGACCTACGGTGATATTTCTGAGAACTCTGTCATTCATATCGACGCATCTTTTCCATACGATCTGTTTCGGATCGATGCGTAGGTCGTTGCCCTGCTGGATATGGTTATCAAGCATCGCGGCGAGGAGGTTGTTTGCTGACGTGATCGCATGGAAATCTCCGGTAAAATGGAGGTTCAGCTCATCCATCGGCACGACCTGGGAGTAGCCGCCGCCTGCGGCTCCGCCCTTTAGCCCGAAGCAAGGTCCGAGAGAAGGTTCCCTGAGCGCTATGATCGCATTTTTACCTATTACCTTCATAGCCTGTCCGAGTCCGACAGTGACTGTGGTCTTGCCCTCTCCGGCAGGTGTCGGGTTGATGGCTGTAACGAGGATAAGCTTGCCGTCAGGTTTATCCTTTACCCTGTCCATCAGCTCATCCGTAAGCTTCGCCTTGTATCTTCCGTACGGATCGATCTCATCCTCTGATATCCCGAGCTCCTTTGCAATATTTACGATCGGTTCGATCTTCGTGCCTGAAGCTATCTCGATATCTGATCTGACTTTGTCCATCTTCATCGGTATATCCCCTCTCTTTCAATACTGATATATCTCAATAATAATTCGGTGTAATTACTATCCACGGCTGTCACATCAAGCATACGGAGCAACCTGTGTATTAAACCATAAATCCATTCTATCATATCATTATTTGTATTGCAATGGAAAAAGCAGAAATTAGAATTTTTCAGAAAAAAACGCCGATCAATAAATCTTATATGATTAATATTTATTGCATTTTCTTATGATATGGTTCATGATCTCGTCCGCTGTATTTACTCCCGTCACCTGATATAGGTTTTTGAAGTGTGCGTTGGAGTTGACCTCACATACAAGTGACCCCTCCTCGCCAAACAAAAGGTCCACTCCGCAAAAATCCGCGCCAACGGCATATGCCGCCTGTCTTGCCAGCCATATCTCATCATCGTCAGGCTCATAGGCGTATGCAGAGGCTCCGGAGCTTACATTTGCCCTGAAATCAGTCTCGGAATGTCTGTGCATGGCGGCAACAACCTCTCCTCCCACGACCTGAAGTCTGACGTCATGCCCCTTTGAGGATGAGATGTATTCCTGAAACAACAGCTGGTTGGAGGTTATTACGGGCTGTCCTGTCTGCTTGCCCTTGGCGTTCTTGCCAAAAAGAGCATACAGCTCTGTTTTATTATTTACAAGATGAACCTGCTCTCCAAACGAACCGAATGCTTCCTTGGCAACAAGCGGGAATCCGAGCCTGTCAGCGACTCTGTTTAGAAATGCATGATCCGTAAAACCTATGTTTTCATATGTCATGGGAGCAAATATAGTCCTTGGCATGGGAAGTCCGTGTGACATCAGAGCCAGATGCGTCTTTCTCTTGTCATCACAGATCGCTATGGATTTGGACGAATTAAAGACCGGTATGCCCTGTCTTTCAAAGAACTCACCAAGCAGCACATCCTTGTCCCAGAGTATGACAAAATCAGGTCTACCCCTAAAGCCCGGTATCGCAGTCAGACCGGTATCAACGAGCAGACCCGTGTTCTCCATTTTTTTCAGTGAAACACCGCGCTCAGCCGCTGATGCTACCAGCATATCTGAAAGCTCATCAAACTTGGTGCTCCAAAAAAAACCGTTAGTGATCAGTATTCCACGCATATCAGTTCTCATCTTCCTCCAAAAATGCGTTAAACTGTTCCGGATCCATGATTATCTCTCTTGCCTTGGTGCCCTCCTCGGGACCTACGACTCCCGCATCAGAAAGCTGATCCATGATCCTTGCCGCCCTGTTAAAGCCTATCCTGAACGCTCTTTGCAGCGCGCCTATTGATGCCTTGTTTTTTTCAATGATGAACCGCCCTGCCTCTGCAAACAGAGCATCCCTGTCATTGTTAAATACCGGAGCCTCGGCATCCCCTCCGCCATTTTCACTCACTGTCTGTACATTTTCTATCGACTCGGTCACTGATTCATCGTAGGCAGAGCCGGAGGTCTCTTTTAGAAATGCAACGACCTTGTCCCTGTCATCATCTGAGACAAAGGCACCCTGTACCCTGATCGGTTTTGGAAGTGACTGTGGCGCAAACAGCATATCACCATTTCCGAGCAGCTTCTCTGCGCCGACCGTGTCGATGATGGTTCTTGAATCCACCTGAGATGATACGGAAAGGGCTATTCGTGACGGGATATTTGCCTTGATAACACCGGTTATTACATTGACCGACGGGCGCTGCGTCGCGAGCACCAGATGTATTCCCGCAGCTCTTGCCTTTTGCGCGATCCTCATGACAGAATCCTCAACATCATGTGATGCCACCATCATAAGATCAGCGAACTCATCAACAATAATGACGATCTGCGGCATTTTCTGGTATTCGGGATCATCCTTTATCTTCATTTTTTCTATTTTGTTGTTGTATGAAGAAATGTCCCTGATACCGAGCTCGGCAAATTTTTTGTATCTCTTCTCCATCTCGGCTACTGCCCATGCAAGCGCAGCCGATGCCTTCTTCGGATCATCAACGACGGGTATCATCAGATGCGGAATATCCGCAAATGCCATGAACTCGACCATCTTGGGATCCACCATGATGAGCTTGACATCATTTGGGTCTGATTTAAAAATAATACTCATGATAAGTGTATTGATGAGCACTGATTTTCCTGAACCCGTAGAACCGGCAACGAGCACATGAGGCATCTTGGCAATATCCGTGACTATTGTCTTGCCGCTGATATCCTTTCCGACGGCAAACGAGAGTCTTGATTTGGAATTTTGGAATTCATCACTTTCAAGCAGCTCTCTGAGCGTTATCATGACTCTTGTGGCATTCGGAACCTCTATACCGACAGCGGATTTGCCGGGAATCGGGGCCTCGATCCTGATATCCTCCGCAGCCAGAGCCAGCTTGATATCGTCAGCAAGCGCAGTGATACGGCTGACCTTGACACCCTGATCAGGCACGAGCTCATATCTGGTGACGCTTGGTCCGACGCTTATATCTCCGAGACTTACTCCCACTCCGAAGCTGTCAAGGGTATCCTTTAGTTTTAGAGCCGTTTCCTTCAGCTCGGTCTCTGATATCTTTCCAGAGCCTGCTTTTGGTTTGCTGAGAAGATCAAGCGGCGGGAATTTGTAGGGTATCCTTGTTATTACAGGTTTTTTCTTTGGTTCATCATCACTGTCATCTGAAGCATTATCCGCTGATCCCGAAGCTTCGGATGTATTCGTCTCACGGTTCGTTGTTTCATGCGGGGCAGAAGCTATATCATCATTATCCGGATCAACATGCTCCGGTACATCTGATGGATCATCCTCCGGGATAGTCAGTGATATTTTTGTATTTTCATCCCTGGCGGCTGATCCTGTAGTTTCTTCAACCGGTTCATGCCTGCCAAACTTCGCCTCGAGCTCCCGCTCGGAGATACCGGTATCCTCAGCTTTTTTCGTATTTATACCCTTGATATGGATATCCTGCAGCGCTTTTTCCTTTTCGGATTGCTCTACCTTGGGATCTACCGCCTCCATAACAGCGGTATCTGACGGCTTTTTATTTCTCCTGTTCTTGTTTTTTGCGATCGAGAGATTGTCTGACCTGTCAGCAGGATCACCGGAAAAAGCAGTATCCTTTGCCTGTCCTGTTTTTATCTCATCTGCCTTCGTGCCGTGGACATCCTCATCAAGCTCTTTTTCTTTTTTCTCCATAGAAGCAATATGAGCCTCTTCTTCCATCCTCTTGTCAGGCTCAAATGTATATATCTGCATCTGACGTCTTTTTTCCTGCCTTGCGGCAGCTCTTGCAGCCTTTTTCTCCCTGCTTATCATATCGTACTCATTTTTTCTGTCCTTGACTTTTGTGTTCATGGTAGAAAAAATAAGCTTTCTCGAAAACAGGATAAAAAACAATAACAATAACCCGAGAAGAAGTATCAGATCTCCCACTCTGCCCAAAAGCTTGGACAACTCAAACGAAAGCAAGCCGCCAAAGAAGCCGCCTCCGTAATGGTGTCTTGCGCCGAGGTCAAATGTACCCCAAACATTTTTTACTTCGTCGTTAAAAAACCACTGTACAATGCCGCATATTGATAAAAACATGCCAAGCCCGTACCATGATTTGTTCTTGACTCTCTCATTGTCGGAATTTAACAGTACAAAACCGGTAAATACAAGTATAAACGGGAAAATATAAGATACTGCCCCAAACAACCCGAACAGTATGTGAGCCAGCGCATTACCTACAACTCCGCACAATCCGAACAGGCTTAAAAGTATAAATACGGATAGAATAAGAAGTATAACAAAAACGACCTCCCCGTAGATCGGAGAGAGCTCCTTATCATTTCTGCTGTTTGATGTACGCTTGCCGGAAGTCCTGCCTGCAGGGCTTTTTTTACCGGGGCTTTTTCTGCCTTTTGTCTGAGCCATTTATTTCCACCACTCTTTATTGTTCTGATTACTGTTCACAGCCTTTGCGTTACTATTCACGGCTGTTTTCCCAAAACAGCCCCCTGCATCCTGAGATTACATCGCGGATACAGGGGACCGATATCTTTTATTTAGGAAACAGGGTGCGATTCTATCTTCCCTGCTCTGCTACTTTACTAGTGTCAGGCGTTCTCCGGAACATCCTTGATGCTGAATGAGATACGTCCCATCTTGTCCTTGCCAAGACAGATGACCTTGACCTCATCTCCGAGCGTCAGCTCATCTTCAACATGATTGATCCTTCTCTTTGCAATATTTGAGATATGGACCATGCCCTCTTTGCCCGGAGCAAATTCAATAAATGCTCCAAAATCCTTGATACTTACGACCTTGCCTATAAATATCTGACCTTTTTCAAAATCCGTAACGATGATCTGTATCAGTCTGATGGCCTCTTCCATAGCGGCTTTATCGGTACCGCATACGGATACGGCTCCGTTATCGTCAATATCGATCTTCACGCCGGTACGCTCGATAAGAGTATTGATAGTCTTTCCTCTCTGACCAACAACATCACCGATCTTCTGCGGATCGATCTGTATCTGCATGATCTTTGGCGCGTATTCATTGACCTCCTGTCTTGGTTCAGCGATAGCAGGCTTCATGATCTCATCAAGAATGTAGATCCTTGCTTCTCTGGTTCTTTCTATAGCCTGTTCAACGATCTGTCTGGTGAGTCCGTGGATCTTGATATCCATCTGGATAGCCGTGATACCCTTGTGTGTACCTGCTACCTTGAAGTCCATATCTCCGAAGAAATCTTCAAGACCCTGGATATCCGTGAGGATCAGATAATCGTCATCCGTCTCACCTGTCACAAGTCCGACAGAAATACCGGCAACAGGAGCCTTGATCGGAACACCGGCAGCCATGAGAGAAAGTGTTGAAGCACATATACTTCCCTGTGACGTGGATCCGTTTGATTCGAGTATCTCAGAAACGGTACGGATCGTATATGGGAACTCCTCTTCGCTCGGGATCACGGGAAGCAAAGCTCTCTCAGCCAATGCTCCATGTCCGATCTCGCGGCGTCCCGGTCCTCTTGAAGGTCTGGTCTCTCCTACCGACCATGACGGGAAGTTGTAATGATGGATATATCTCTTGGTAGTCTTGGCAAGATCAAGTCCGTCAAGTCTTTGCTTTTCTGAAAGCGGCGCAAGAGTCGTGATATTCAATACCTGTGTCTGACCGCGCTTGAAAAGTCCTGATCCATGAACCGTAGGAAGAATATCGATCTCGGCAGACAACGGTCTGATCTGCTTGATATCCCTGCCGTCAGGACGCTTCTGATCCTTGAGGATCATCTTTCTCACAGTCTTTTTCTGGAACTGATAAACCGCCTCATCTATATACGGGAGCTAGTCCTCATGCTCGGGAGCATATCTCTCCTCGAGTCTGTCCTTGATCTGTCTGATATTTGCTTCTCTATCCTGCTTAACATCAGTAAATACAGCCTCTTCCATTGCCTCCGGAGTGATGAAGTTCACCATATCCTCGAACATATCGCCCGGGAAGTCGAAGTGGATATATTCATGCTTTTCCTTGCCGCACTCGGCAACGATTGTATCAAAGAACTTGATGATCTCACCGTTTAGGTCATGCGCTCCATAGATCGCCTCGATCATTTTGTCCTCAGGAACCTCGTTTGCTCCTGCCTCGATCATTATGACCTTTTCTCTTGTGGATGCAACAGTCAGTGCAAGATCTGATACCTCACGCTGTTCTGCTGTCGGATTGTAAACAAGCTCTCCATCTACAAGTCCGACCTGTGTGGCAGCGATCGGTCCGTCAAACGGAATATCCGAAATACTCGTTGCAAGCGCCGAACCAAGCATGGCAAGAAGCTCGGGTGAGCAGTCCTGATCAACATCCATTACAAGGTTCTCTAATGTCACATCATTTCTATAATCCTTTGGGAACAAAGGTCTCATGGGTCTGTCGATAACACGGCATGTAAGTATGGCATTGTCCGAGGGTTTGCCCTCTCTGCGGGTAAATCCACCCGGTATCTTTCCTACTGAATACATTTTCTCGTGGTATTCAACACTGAGCGGGAAAAAGTCGATCCCGTCACGCGGCTTTTCTGATGCGACAGCAGTTGAAAGAACTACCGTGTCTCCATAGCGCATAAAAGCCGCTCCGTTTGCCTGGGCAGCGACACGCCCGATCTCCACAGTGAGCGTGCGTCCCGCAAGCTCCATGCTGTAAGTCTTGTACATTTATTTTTCCTCCCTTGTCATAAACTTATGACATTATACATGATATCATAAAAAAAATCAACCACAAATTATAGAAGAAGGAGCGCAAATACCCCTTCTTCCTTTGAACATCAGAATCTAAGGAAACACGGAGAGCGATTCTGTAATTTATATTCGCCATATACAACATAACACAATAACAGCATTACCATCTTTTGCTGTGCTGATACTTTTGAAGCGTTTTAATGACCTTTCGCTCGATCCTGTATCCCCTGTATTCCATATAATCTCCGCCCAGGTACTTGTTTCCATAGTAGGACGCTTGTTTGAAGCTGTGGTCAAAATCCAACGCACTCAGCCAGCTGTAACCATATGACTTCGCACTGGAAAGAAGATCCGAATAATACCTCACCTTGGAGGTTATCGTCGTCCCATCGTTACAATCCGCACACTCATAGCGGATCAGAGCCTTTGGAAACAGTTCGTGGTATTCCTTAAAAAATGCCGCTATCGTTCCCGAATCCGATTTGTACGCAATTTTTTCTGAGGTACAGGATAAATCCTTGTGCAGTGTCAGATGCGTGTCTCCCTGATCCACATCGAAGGTCGGGGATAACAGTATCGTGGATGTCTTTCTCATATATGGCTCCGTATGCGTTTCACCATAAAAATCCGCATCATACCCCGACGGGAAATACAGCTTATTTAAAGCATAAGCATCCGGATAGACAACTTCTATCCCGCACCAGTCAATCCGGCCTGTAGCGGTAAGCTTCAGTTCTTTCATCTCCTGCTCTAATGTCACACTGATCTTCTCTTCACTGTCAGAATACATCACATATCTCGACAACGGTCCGCTGATCTTAGTAAAGCTCTGATCACTGCTATAGGATTTTTCCGCAAGTATCTCGTCATCCGCTGATATGGTAAATGTGGAACCCTCCTGTGCTTTTTCGAGATAAATGTTAAGCTTCGTTCCCTTTGGCAGGA